>CALFDU010000102.1 GCA_937950315.1 uncultured Saprospiraceae bacterium
AAGCATCTACAAAAACATCAGTGCGAAAAAAGAAATCGACCAAACCATCGCAAGCATACAAAGCCATGGCGGAGAGGTTATCTACTTGCAAGGCGATGTAACCCAACTCAGCAGTTTCAGATCCAAGTTGGATGAGGCAACTGCTCGCTTTGGCAAAGTAACAGGAATCATACATGGAGCAGGAAGATTGGCCGACAAATACATACAAGACAAATCAGAGCAAGACTTTGAAAATGTACTGACTGTAAAACTTGATGGAATGTTGAGTCTATTCGGTGCAGTAGATATTCACAATCTTCATCACTTGATTTTATTTTCTTCTGTGGCTGGCTTCTATGGAAACGTAGGACAGACAGACTATGCCATTGCCAATGAAATATTGAGTAAAGCAGCCCACCTATTCAAAACAAATCACCCCAACACCCAAGTTTCAGCCATCAACTGGGGCGCATGGGACAGCGGCATGGTGAGCGGCGAATTAAAAGCACAGTTTGAAGCAGCAGGTATTAGTTTGGTGAATAGCGAAGGAGGTCCAGCCATGTTGGTCAATGAATTGAATACTGATTATGCAGATCAAGCACAAGTGATCATCGGAGGTACATTGCCTGCGGCAGTAAGCCATTTAGGTAAACTAAGAACACATAGAATACACAGGAAGTTGACTTTGGACAACAATCCGTTTTTAAACCACCACAAGATTCAGAACAACCCAGTTCTTCCTGTAGTGAATGCAGTGGGATGGATGGCGCAATCGTGTGAGAAGTTATATCCAGATTATACGGTCTATAAAATAGAAAACACTTCCCTATTCAAAGGAATCATATTTGATGGAAATCAGAAAGAAGACTACATCCTTGAACTAAAAGAACTTGAAAAAACGGAAGAGAAAATAGTTTTTACCACAACGGTTTTAAGTGAGGGTGGAAAATTACCAACCAACCACTATCGCGCGACGGTAACTTTACTAAACAAGCAATCAATTCCTATGCCACCTACCTTTAACCATAAGGTGAGTGGTACTTATACAACAACGGATGGGTCCATCTTATATAAAGATGGATCCCTCTTTCACGACAAGCATTTCAGAGGCATCATTGAAGTGTTGGATTGCACGGAAAAGCAGATTGTACTATCCTGCATGGCGCCTGACGTGCCGTTATCAGAGCAAGGACAATTCCCAATCCAAAGCATCAACACTTTCTTTGCTGACATACAATACCAAGGCATGCTTGTCTGGGTTCAGAAAAATTACGAAGGAGCAAATAGCCTTCCGTTGCAAACAGACAGTGCCATCTTGTATGAACAGATCCCATTTGGGAAAAAGTTATTGGTCAATGTAACGGTCCAAGAAGCAGATGACACCAAATTGGTTGCTGAGTGTACAGTATATGATGAAAACGGAAAGGTATACGTAAAAACGTCTGGAGCAACTGTCACAATTTCAAGACAACTAGTATGGTAAAATCAAATTTAAAATAGACCATACAACACTGATATATACATGAAGAAAATTGCCATCATAGGAACCTCAGCGCTTTTCCCCGGAGCTTCGACACCAAAAGAATTCTGGGAAAATCTGATGTCCGAAAAGGACCTAACGAGTCATGCCACACAGCAAGATTTCGGAATGGATCCAGCATCTATATTTCACCCTGACAAAGGAATTGAAGATCGATGCTACTCTACTCGAGGTGGATATATTCGTGATTTCCGATTTGACCCGACTGGCTATGAATTGCCTTCAGACTATTTGCAAAAGCAAGACAAACTATACCAATGGTCTCTTTACACCGCAAAGGAAGCCTTGATTGATGGAGGATATTACCAAGAAAAAGATCGATTAAAAAATTGCGGTTTGATCTTAGGGAACTTGTCATTTCCTACTAGTTCTTCGCATCAACTTATTGCGGATATTTATAATCGTGCGATTGAATCCCACATTCAAAAATTGGTAGATAGACCGGATTTCAGACTTAAGGACCACCAACAAAATCATCCAGAAAATAAAATCTTAGAATACACGCCGTCAGAGATGGTGAGTGAAGCATTGGCTTTGGGTAAAACGCATTACGCCTTGGATGCTGCCTGCGCCACTTCCCTGTATGCTATCAAATTGGCTTGTGATGAATTGCTGACTGGCAAAGCAGACATGATGTTGGCTGGCGCCGTAAGTGCGTCAGACCAATTGTTCATTCATATGGGATTTTCAATCTTTCACGCTTACGCTCAAATGGATCAGAAATTTGTTCCATTTGACAAAGAGTCTGCTGGATTGGTTTCATCAGAAGGTGCTGGAATGGTTTTATTGAAGAGACTGGAAGATGCAGAAAGAGACGGAGATAACATCATTGGTGTAATCGGAGGCATTGGCTTATCCAATGATGGACGAGGTAAATTCCTTTTAAGCCCCAATCCAAAAGGACAAAACCTAGCCTTTGAAAGAACCTATGCTAACAATGATATCTCCCCCGAGGACACCTCTTACATAGAGTGTCATGCAACAGGAACTCCTCTTGGAGACATAACGGAATTGAATTCTATAGCCACATACTTTTCACAATACGACAACTGCCCAAAACTTGGTTCTGTAAAATCGAACATGGGGCACTTGCTAACAGCAGCAGGAATGACTGGGCTATTAAAAGTTTTGCTTGCGATGCAACACGAAGTGATTCCTCCCAACATCAACTTGACCAAACCACTTGTCGCAGACAATGACTGGCAAGGAAGTGATGGAATGATCGTGTCGCATACACCATGGAAAGATAAAATCAAACAGGCTGGAATCAATTCATTTGGTTTTGGAGGAACAAATGCACATATGGTGGTTCAAAACTACGAACCAAAAACAGAAACAAAAAACTTACCTACTGAGTCCATTGAGTTACAATCTATGGCTGTGGTAGGCATGGATGTTCACTTTGGAAATTGCAAAGACCTGGATTCATTTTATCATACCATCTACAATGGAGAACAGCATTTCACTGAGCTCCCTACAAAAAGATGGAAAGGAATTGAAGAGAATAGCGACTTACTAAAAAAATATGGTTTCACAGACGGCAAAGCACCAAAAGGAGCTTACATAGACGAATTTGAAATTGACCTTCTGCGATATAAAATCCAGCCAAAAGAAGCAGAACGGCTTCATCCTCAGCAGGCACTGTTACTTAAGGTAACAGACAATGCCATCAAGGATGCCGGATTGACGGAACATTCCAATGTTGCGGTGCTTGTTGCCATGGAAACCGAATTGGCCATCCACCAATGCTTGGCGAGATGGGATGTTGAATGGCAGGTAAATGACGCTTTGGCAAACAGTGATTTAGACTTGACCAAAGAAGAAACCTTGACTTTGACCAACTTGGTCAAGAAAGGAATTTACCACAGAGAAGGCACACCTGCTCCGAGTGAATTCACCAGTTTCATCGGAAACTTAATGGCGAGTCGGATCAGTGCATTGTGGGATTTCTCTGGAGCATCATTTACTGTTTCTGCAGGAGAAAACTCTGTATTCAAGGCATTGGAGATAGCTCAGAACATGCTTTCAATGGGAGAAGTTGATGCTGTGGTTGTTGGCGCTGTAGATTTTGCAGCTGGTATCGAGAATGTGTTGCTTAGACAAAAGGAACAAAAATCAAGCAACCAAGGAATTGTTCATCCTTTCCAGCAAACAGATAAAGATTGGATGATCGGAGAAGGTGCAGGCGCGATTGTCCTTAAGAAAAATGCAGCAGAGAACAAAAGAGTATACACCGTCATCGACGAGATTGGAAAGACAGCTGATCAAAAATCTTATGACTACTTAGAACTAGCAGGAATAGGAATTGCAGCAGAGGATTTGCAAGCGCAAAATGAAGTGGTGAAAAATGATACACCTATTGGGCTTGGATCTATCAAGTCAAACATTGGTCATACACACGCCGCATCTGGTATGGCAAGTCTGATAAAAACTGCCCTGTGCATGTACCACCGATTCATTCCTGGTACACCAAACTGGAATGGCACCATTGACCCCGCACTCCAAAATTCAAGCTACTACCTCCCTACTCAATCGCGACCATGGATTCTATCCAAAGGACAGGTGCAAAGAACCGCTGCCATCAATGGGACCAACAACGTGCAATTGATATGCAAGAGTGCTCATTTCAACGAAGAGCAAACATTTTTACAAAGTCAGACACCTTCATTGTTTTTATTGACTGGAAATGACGAGGCTAGTTTAAGGCTCCAACTAGAGCAGCTTACTCGCAAATTAGAAAGTGAACAGGATATCTCTGCCATTGCTTACGAATTGCACGAAGCATTTAAGAATCAAAAATCAAAGTACACACTTTGCATCATTGCAAAAACCAAAGCTGATCTAGAAAAAGAAATCAGCTTCTTCGGATCACAACTTGAAAAAGCGTTCAATAAACAACAGCCGTTAAAAACACCTAGTGGAAGTTACTTCACTCCTAGCCCATTGGGAACGGAAGGAAAAGTCGCCTTTGTATATCCTGGATCAGCTACGGCGTATACCGGTCTTGGCAAAGACAGTTTCCAATTATTCCCTGAACTATTATCCCACTACGAGAACCTCGTAGGAGACATTGACCAGTTTGTTCATGGAGATTACTTATATCCAAAATCAAAAAGCCACCATCAAGAAACACCCAACATCTACGACAACTCCATTGCTATGATGTCATCTGGTGTTTTCTTTTCAGCAATATTTACAGACATTTTAAGAAAGCATTTTAAGTTGCAACCTGACATTGCTTTTGGTTACAGCATGGGAGAATGCAGCAGCATGTGGTATTCCCTCGGAGTCTGGCATCCCAATGGTGCTGAAAAATTTAGAAAGTCTGAAATCTTTAAAAATCGTTTTGCAGGGAATCTAGATTTATTAGCAGAACATTGGAACATTGATAGTGACACGGCCAAAGAAAAATGGATCAGCTTAATCCTCCTTGCTCCAAAAGACCAAGTAGAAGCATTGATCTCAGAACATGACCAAGTCTTTCTCACTTTCATCAATACGAAAGACGAAGTCATTATATCTGGTGACAAAGAAACTTGTTTGAAAATTGCCACCCAACTTGACTGCCATTCAATCCCTGTGCCATTTCAGAATGTGATTCATCATGACTTCTGCATCAAGGAAAAGGAAGGCTTGTTGGATATGCACCATTTTGATATTGCAGAACAGCCAAACATTGACTTCTACTCAAGTATCACGCAAGACAAGATTAATCTCAACAGTTTAGAAATTGCAGAAAACTCAGTGACTGTCTGTGCACAGCAAGTAAATTTCCCAAAAACAATTCAAACCGTTTATGCTGATGGTGCGAGAATCTTCATTGAAGTGGGTGCCAATGCAACTTGCACCAATTGGATTCAAAGCAACCTAAAAGATCAAGCGCATCATGCGGTGGCTATTGACCAAAAAGGAAAATCCGACATCAGCAATCTGATCAACACCATCGCTCAATTGGCAAGCCAGGGCGTTGAAATGGATTTATCCATTCTCTTCCCCAACAAAGAAGAAAAAACCAAGCAGCGCCAATTTATGAAAAAGATCATACCTGGTGGTGCTCCTTTGAAGACGCTGTTTGCTGATCCAGCAATTCAAAAACGTTTCAGTCAGATTAAAACCAAAAAGAAAGTCAAACAAAAAGAAAGCTTGGTTCTTGCAGAAAGTGAAGCCTACACGTATGGGCTTGCAGCAACTGCAAGAAAAACAAGAGCGCGAGCACAATCAAAAAACAACATTCCAACCAACACTCATTTATTTAAAGCCGAATCAATACATTCTATCATGGATACACCTACTATAAAAAACGAAGTCGCAGTAACGCAAAAGAAAAATGAAATTGGAGAAAATGGATTGCGACTCCAAGACTTTGAATCTGGCGAACAGTTTGAAGGAAAAGAGATTGTCTTTTCACAAGCCGACCTAGAAGAATTTGCCACTGGTAAAATTGCCAATGTATTTGGACCTGAGTATGCCATTATTGACACGTACAGACGCAGAGTAATGCTACCAATGTACCCTTACCTGCTGGTGAGTAGAGTTACAAAAATGAATGCCAAACTAGGAGAATACAAACCATCAACGATGACGACGGAATATGACATTCCGTACAATGCCTGGTACACCACAGACAAGCAAATTCCTTCTGCCGTCTGCGTTGAGTCTGGCCAATGCGACTTGTTGTTGATTTCCTACTTAGGCATCGATCTCACCAACAAAGGAAATCTTGTGTACCGATTGCTGGATTGTACGCTGACATTCATGGATGATCTTCCTTACGAGGGCCAGACATTGAGGTATGACATATCCATCAACTCATTTGTAAGAAATGGAGAAAATTTACTTTTCTTCTTCAGCTATGAATGTTTTGTTCAAGATCGATTGGTCTTGAAGATGGATGGTGGTTGTGCTGGATTCTTTGCGGACGACCAATTGGTAGATGGAGCAGGTGTAGTCTATTCTAATGGTGAAATTGAAGCACGAAAAAATGCTGAACGTAAATACTTCACTCCATTGCTAAACTCTCCTAAAACTTCTTTTTCAAAACAAGACTTACAATATCTAATCGATGGAGATATAGAAAAATGCTTTGGAGATATCTCCTACTTCCCGAATGGCAGAAACCCTTCTTTGCGCATCCCACCTGAGAAAATCTTAATGCTTGATCGCATTACTTCAGTCGATATAACAGGAGGAGCTTACGGATTGGGGGCCATTGTCGCGGAGAAAGATCTAAAGCCAGATGACTGGTACTTCCCATGTCACTTTAGAGATGACGAAGTTCTTGCAGGATCACTTCAAGCAGAAGGAGGCGGAAATTTATTGCGATTCTTTATGTTGATGCTGGGACTTCAACGCATGACCAAAGATGCGAGATTCCAACCAATCACCGGATTAGGTCAGAAAGTACGTTGCAGAAAGCAAGTAACCCCAACTGCCGACACCAAGTTGATTTACAAACTAGAAATAAAAGAGATTGGTCTATTCCCTAATCCATATATGATCGGAGATCTAGAAATCATTTCTGATGGTGTGATCACTGTTCACTTTGAAAACCTCGGTCTTCAACTAAGAGAAAAGGACAATCCTAAATACCTTGATCCTACAGATGGCGTAAAGATTTCGCCAAGATCAGAAAGTGCCTTGATGAATGAAAAAGACATCACCACTTTTGCCCTTGGAAATATGACCGATTGCTTCGGACCAGACTTTGCCATTTACAACGGCCGAAAAATGTCAAGGCAACCAAATTCCGACTTACAAGTAATTTCCAGAATTCTAAAAGTCGATGGAACCAAAGGAGACTTTTCTAAAGATGTTCCGATTTACGCAGAATACGACGTACCTGAAAAAGCATGGTACTACTTACAAAACTCAAATGTAACAATGCCTTATTCTTTGTTGATGGAAATCGCATTACAACCCTGTGGATTGTTGGGAGCTTATATGGGAAGTACATTGCAATTTCCGGAAATGGACTTATACTTGAGAAATTTGGATGGTGACGGAGAGACTTTTGATCTTCCGAGTGGTACAGACTTTAGAGGAAAGACCATTCATAATAAATCAGTATTGACTTCTTCCATTGCACATGGAGGCACCATTTTACAGCGATACACTTTTGAATTATCCATTGACGGACATGTCTTCTACAAAGGAAATTCTTCCTTTGGATTTTTTACCGCAGAGGCATTGGCGGCACAAGCTGGATTGGACAAAGGAGCTGAAATTCCAGCGTGGTACAAAACCGAGCAATTGCAGCCGTCCGACTACATGCAGATCAAACTAGATTCGTTGTATGGTAAGATGAAGTTGTTTAAGGCACCAGAAGGAAAACCACATTACCGATTGGCTGAAGATCAACTGAATATGTTGGATGAATTGATCATCGCTAAGGAAAAAGGGCAATATGGAAAAGGCTATGTTCATGCTACCAAATTTGTTCATACCTATGATTGGTTCTTTACTTGTCACTTCTACCAAGATCCAGTAATGCCTGGTTCGCTAGGTGTCGAATCTATTTTACAAGCAATGCAAGTCTATGCATTGCAACAAGATCTTGGTAAAGACTTCAAGTCGCCAAAATTTGTTCAAGTTCCAAACCACAAAACGGTATGGAAGTACCGTGGACAGATCTTGCTGTCCGTGAAAGAAATGCACCTTGAAGTACATATAAAAACAGTAGAACAAAGAGGCAATCAATTGGTCATCATTGCTGATGCTTATTTATGGAATGATAGAATGAGAATTTATCAAATCACAGATTTAGCATTAGGTATTGAAGAAGCCCTTTAATTTTAAAATTTAGAACCGAGAACGATGAGTATAGATTTCAATGGAACACCGCAGCAATTGTATTGGCAAGGATCGCCGAGAGACATCATCTTTGACATAGATGGCATCAGAGAAAAATTACAATCGACTGATAAGCCTTGTTATGTCTTGAAGGATTTTAATGGCCGTATTGGTGCGAGTAATGGAGGAGCCCTGGTAGCGGAAGGAAGAGGCCTTCAGGTTTTGGCAATGACAAATCCAATGACAGCCGCGCAACTGGGAGATCCAAGTTTCTGTAAGGACTACAAGTTAAAGTACGCCTATAAAACTGGAGCCATGGCCAATGGCATTGCTTCTGCTGAATTGGTTATTGCCATCGGACAGGCCAATCTATTGGCGTCTTATGGAGCAGCAGGTCAAGTACCAGCCAAAATCATTGCATCCATTGACAAGATTCAATCCAAACTTCCTCATCAGACGTATGCTGTAAATCTTATTCACTCGCCCTCAGAGCCCGCGCTAGAATCTGCTGCAGTTGATTTGTTTATTGATAAGGGTGTCAAGGTGGTAGAAGCTTCTGCATTTTTGGCTTTGACCGAAAACATAGTTTACTATCGAGCAGCAGGACTAAGCCAAGATGCTGAAAACAACATCGTTATAGGCAACAAGGTCATTGCAAAAATATCAAGGAAGGAAGTGGCTTTGCCATTCATGCAAGCGCCACCAGAAGAATTCCTTCAATCGCTATTGAGCAAAGGAAAAATCACAGCTCACCAAGCTGAATTGGCAAGACAAATTCCAATGGCTGATGACATTACAGTGGAGGCAGATTCAGGAGGACATACTGACAACCGACCTTTGGTTGCACTATTGCCGATCATCATTCAGTTAAGAGATGAAATGCAGAAGCAGCATGCCTTTACAACCAAAATTAGAATAGGAGCTGCGGGAGGGATCTCTACCCCAGCCTCTGCACTTGCAGCTTTCATGATGGGTGCTGCATATGTGGTAACCGGAAGTGTCAACCAAGCTTGTATTGAAGCTGGAACTTCTGATCATGTAAGGAAACTTTTGCAGGTAGTAGAATCCACAGATGTGATGGGTGCACCCGCTTCTGATATGTTTGAAATGGGCGTAGACCTTCAGGTATTGAAAAGAGGAACCTTATTTGGCCCCCGAGCCAAAAAACTCTATGAGTATTATAAACGATACAAATCCATAGATGAAATCCCAGCTCCTGAGCGCAAGAACTTAGAAGAAAAAGTATTCAAAATGCCACTAGAAGAAGTATGGCAATCTTGCATTAATTTTTTCCAAGAACGCGATCCAGAACAAATCGAAAGAGCACAAGACAATCCTCACAGAAAGATGGCTTTGATCTTCAGATGGTACCTCGGCTTATCTTCCAATTGGGCCAATGCAGGAACGCCGGATCGAGTGCTTGATTATCAGATCTGGTGCGGACCTTCGATGGGTGCATTCAATGATTGGGTAAAAGGTAGTTATCTGGAGCATTATGAAAATAGAAAAGCAGCAGATATTGCAGAAAAAATCATGGAAGGAGCGGCGTATTTGTACAGGATTCAAAGTCTTAAAATGCAAGGTGTAAAATTTCCAAGTATTCTAGAGAAAGTAGAAGTAATTGAAACTCAGCCTATACAGAGAAGTGTATTGGTGTAAAATCATGTAGTGATACTGAGTGTCTTGATCAGTGTTATCGATCGGTTTGGTCAATCGAGATAGGAGTTGAGCAAACTTTGCCACTTTAATCTGTGTATTTTACTAACTTTAAGTAAACTAAAGAAATACACGCACACATGAATTATATCAGTTTTATCACCTTTGTCTTTGCCTCCTTCATTTACCAAGTGGCTGGTTGTGACAATACAAACGCTTCTGAATCAACACCGGTTTCTATTGCTGAAACCACCATGCAAGAGAAGAAACCAACCACGACTTTTATTTTTGTCAGACATGCAGAAAAAGATCTTACTGTAAAAGGAGATCCGATGTTGACGGAGGAGGGACTTGAAAGAGCAGACGACCTTGCGCGGTTGTTATCCGATGTACCCGTTACTGCCATCTATTCTTCTGATTTCTTCAGAACCAAGCAAACAGCTCAAGCTACAGCGGATGCCAAAGGCCTTCCAATTAACATTTATAATCCACGTGAGCTTTCCGCTTGCGCAAATGATATTTTCAGAACGCACAACGGAGGTGTGATCCTTGTTGTCGGGCATTCTAATTCGACACCAAGTTTTGTCAATGTGATATTGGGAGAAGAAAAAATGAAACAGATAGATGAAAAACATTACGACAACATATTCTTTGTAGAAGCAAGTGCATTGGGTGATGCAGAAGTGCTTCATTTACATTATGGGAAATAAATCTTAAGCTCTATCATAAAATCAATCATCACTTTATTTATTGCTTGTCTTTGCCTTGGTGTAACAGGACAGACCATCAACATCAACGAAGCCGTTGCCTCTAACTCTGTATTTTTAGATGCGGATGGAGACAGTCCGGATTGGATTGAGTTGCATAATTTTGGAGTAGACAATATCAATCTGGAGGGTTACTTCATCACTGACGATATTGACAATCCTACCAAATGGAGATTCCCCAATGTCAATATTTCTTCTGATGATTATCTAGTACTTTGGGCTTCTGACAAAGACAGAGATTTCATCATTTCATGGAGAGGTGTGATCACGGAAGGAAATACATTCAACTACCTCATACCTACTTCGCCTGTCGATCCAGATTGGACCAGTGTTGGGTTTGATGACAGTTCTTGGGAAACCGGTGCTTCTGGATTTGGTTATGCCGATGGAGATGACAACACCAATATTCCCAATGGGACCAATTCTGTCTACATACGAAGGAAATTCACAATCGACGATGTTGCCTCCGTCAACGCAGCATTACTAGACATGGATTACGATGACGGCTATGTGGCTTACATCAATGGCGTCGAAATCAGTCGAGCAAACATCAATGGCAATCCACCCAATTACTTAGCTACAACCATCGAAGATCGCGAAGCAACCTTATACAACGGAGGCAGTCCGGAGAGAACCTTCCTCAACAACATTCAAGACTTTTTACGGGAGGGAGAAAATGTACTTTCCATACAAGGCCATAATATTTCTAGCAACTCCTCCGACTTTACACTCATCCCCTTTCTAACCATTGGCTTCAATGGAAATAGCAATTTGGGATTTGAGCCAGATGATGTGTTGGCATTGAACAACAATATGTTGCACACCAATTTCAAACTATCATCTAGTGGAGAAAATATCTTTTTATACAATCAAGATACCGTGTTGTTGAGCACGCTTGAGCTTCCTGGACTTTCGTCAAATATTTCCTTCGGACTAAACGAAGCTACTGGCGAACAGGTTTTCTTTCAAACTCCGACACCTGGCAGCAGAAATAACGGTAACGGCTTTATGGGGCAAAGTATGGGAGAAATAGAATTTTCACATCAAGGAGGACAGACCGATCCACTGGAATTAAGCATGAGTACTGACGGAGACAGAACCATCAGATACACACTAGATTCATCCGAACCAAATTCTCAATCGGCTGAATATACTTCGCCACTGGCTTTGAATCAGACCACCATCGTACGGGCAAAAATATTTGAGGATGGACTTATACCGTCACAAACACAGACAAGATCTTATCTGATCAACACCAACCACAGCATTCCAATTATTTCTTTGGTAACAGAACCAGATAACTTCTTTGGTGAAGAAAATGGGATATATGTTTTTGGTACAGATTACGAAAGCGACTTTCCTCATTTTGGTGCAAATTATTGGCAGGATTGGGAAAGGCGGGTGAATTTTTCGTTGTACGACGATGAAGTAGATGGAAATCACTTATCATTGAATGCAGGCATCAAAATATTTGGTGGTTGGAGCAGAGGGAATGATCAACGATCGCTTTCTATTTTCGCAAGGAAACAATATGGAACAGAGGAAATCGACTACCCCATTTTCCCGAATTTACCGTACCAAGAATTTCAAGCACTGGTATTGCGTAATTCAGGAAATGATTGGCTCAACTCCAATATCAGAGATGGAGTCTTGACCAGCTTGATGGATGGTAGTGGTATTGAAATACAGGGATACAGACCTGCAGCAACTTATATCAATGGAGAGTATTGGGGCATTTATAACATTAGAGAAAAGATAAATGAGCACTTCATTGCATCTAAGTTTGACATTGATCCAGATAGTATCAAAGTGCTCGAACTAGAGGGCTTTGAAGATGAGTATCAGGCTTTCGTTGATTTTATTGAGGACAATGATTTGACAGATCAAGCCAATTACGACTTTGTATCTTCTCAGATGGATATCGAAAACTTCATCATGTACCAAGTCGCTCAGATTTTTGTCAACAACACAGATTGGCCTGGAAACAATATTAAATTTTGGAAATCTCCTGAGACCAAATGGAGGTGGATACTGTTTGACACAGATTTTGGTTTTGGCATCTGGAACAATTTCGATTATTTCTTCAACACTGTGGAGTTTGCTTTGGAACCTAATGGAAATACTTGGCCCAATCCGCCTTGGTCTACCCTTTTGTTCAGAAAGCTGATAGCCAACGAAAAATTTGAAATTCAATTTGTTAATCGATTTGCCGATGAGTTGAATACAAGGTTTTTACCCAACAATGTCAGAACACACATAGATAGTATTGCTGCCCTGTCGGGAACGGAAGTCCAGAGGCACTATAACAGATGGGGAGGTGATATCAACAATCATTTCGGAGCAACAAACAGGATGAAAACTTATGCCGATGTAAGACCCGGCGAAGTTAAAAACCACCTTTTACAGACGCTCAACTTACCTCAATTTCACACCCTGACTACTCAGATTGATGATACAACAAGCGGATACATACAACTAAACAGCCTTCGCTTGACCCAAGATGAATGGGAAGGTGATTACTTTGAAAACATACCGATTAACATTGAAGCGATTGCAAGAGAAGGATATGAATTTTCTCATTGGTCTGGATCGATTGATTCTGAAGAAACTGAGCAAGTAATAAACATGCAATCAGCCATGACCTTGAGGGCAAATTTTAAAACCACTGTTTCAACCCAAGATATTTCAATGGTAGAGGCTTTTGATGTATTCCCAAACCCATCGGATGGACGATTGACAATCCACATTGAAAACAACCAAACACAAAGTTTAAATATCTCTATTTTTGATCAAAGCGGAAGATTGATTTCTGTTCTTGCCAATGAAAAAATCAGTCCTGGGAATTTGGATTACAACTTCCAGTTAGACCATTTGCCGAAAGGCACCTACTTGATACAATTAAAAAACGAAGAAGAAAACCGAATTACTAAGGAGTGGATTAAATTAAAATAATTGACTCCTTATTTCTTCACTTTATCTGCCGCCTCTTTGACGAAAGTGCGCAGGTCTTTGATATTGTAAAACACCTCGCCGTTTACCGTTACGACTGGCGTCTTAAAAGTACCACCCTTGAATCCACTACCAAAAAGTGCTGATGACATCCTTTCATTGGCAGCCGCGTCTGTCGAAATATTCAAGTCATTAAAAGGCACGCCGTGTGCTTCAAAATAATTGGTGACATACTCGCATCTTCCACAACCAGACTTGCTGTACACAACAATACCATCATCCAAAACAGGTGCATCTACAATGGAAGTCGTCTTCGTTTTGGTCTGACTTGCTTGCTTAGATGCAGGGACCGTAATTGGATTATTCCTGCTGTTGGATATTTGGGTTGATTCAACAACCTGTCGAGTTTTATAAGTGAAGTTGGCAGTATAAGAACACTGACGATTGGGTCGCGGGATCAACTTGATGATCTCTACTTCTTGACCTGCAGGTATTCTTTTGGAAATGGTTTCTAGTTTTTTCAAACCAAAACCAACGCTATTGACTTCCACAATCATGGTGATGGTTTGATCCTGTATATGACTGACTCCCATTAAGGTGATGCCTTCATCGGTCCTGACTTCTACCAGCTCAACCAAGTTTTCCTGAGCCATTAAAAATGCAGGAAAAAGCATAAAAAGAATGTGCAAATATTTCATGGGTGCGTGTTCTGTATATTATTCTGTAACGATCCTTGCTTCAGGAGTTGCTTTGAATTTATCATCAGCAAATGCCTCTTTGCTCACTTGTACATTCTTAAAGGCTCTTCGTGATCTTTCTTTTAATGGCTTGTTCTCTTCATTCTCATACCACATCATCGATGCCGGTAATTTCAAACCATTGTATGATTTCCAATCATCATACCTGATCCATTTGATCTTGGTTGATTTCTCTTGACTGAAATAGGTAACTGTATATCCCAACCATGCCATCTCATTGGTCTTGGCATCATAGTGAATAAAATATTCATCTTCAGGGCTTACCCCAACACCTTTGTCGTACGAGATTCTGAACCCAGGATACTCTACTCCATCATAAACCAAATTTGGCGCTTCAGTGTAGTTGATGCCTTTGTCAGCAAGGACAAATGGCATGGCATAAAAGTAGAACATCAAGTTTTTATAAAAAATGGGATTTTGTTTTACTGTGGTATCTGCATCAGTCCAAAAATTGGCCCCATCATAACCCATATTATAGTCAGCTGTTTCAATCCTTTCTCTTCTATCTCTGAGATCAACAAACTGCTTTTCAACATCTTCATCATCTCCCATCTCATAACTCATCGATTTCATGCTATTCCATGCGTCCATTCCTCCATGGGCATCCATCACCTTTTTCAGTTTACTAGGCAGATTAACGGCTGTTGCCATTTCCACTTTTTGAGTATTTTCCTTTGCGGCTGGAGCACTAGGCTTACAAGCCAAAATACTCAGACTAATCGCCAAAAACATGATGATTGAGTAGTTGAACGAGGTATTATTCATTGTTTGTAGTGTTTTAGAACGGCAAAGGTACGTATTATAGAAGACATATGTATGTCTTGGAGAAGTGCTTGATTGAGCTTGGTGAGAAGATCTATAAGCTCACACCAAGCACCAATCCTTCCTTTAATTCCTCACACAACACCTCGGCATCATGTGGCTATTCGTTTCCTGAAAGTATGGAAATGCATTTCCACTACCCTCCATTTCAAAATAAAACTGTGTTCTTTTGTTGTCGTAGTTTCCGATCTCGTCCATGGTTTCACAATCGTACATTCTTCCATTGATGATGGT
>CALFDU010000103.1 GCA_937950315.1 uncultured Saprospiraceae bacterium
GGTTGTGAAGGGATTGGTAGTATGGAATGATGTGATGCCTGATGTAAATCCAGACGATACAGATTACATGGAAATCGAGGCAACTGGTTACCAGTTTGCATGGGATATTAGATACCCTGGACCTGATGGTAAATTAGGAACAAGAGATTATACTAAAATTGATCCAGCCTCTAACCCACTAGGTCAGGTATGGACAGATGATAAAAACTTAGATGATTTCCAACCTACGGAAATCTGGTTGCCGAAAGGGCAAAAGGTAAGAGTAAGAATTACTGCGAAGGACGTATTGCACAATTTTTATCTTCCTCACTTTAGGGTGAAGATGGATGCGATACCAGGACTTCCAACCTACTTCATCTTTACTCCAGTTAAAACAACAGAGGAGTTCAGAGAAGAACTAAAGAAATATCCAGAATGGCAATTACCAGCAGATCCTGACGACCCAGAATCATTGCCTAGATGGGAAGCATTTGAATATGAATTGGCATGTGCAGAGCTTTGTGGCTATGGTCACTACAGTATGAGAAGGATTGTTAAAGTTGTTGAGCAAGATGAATACGATGCTTGGTTGGCAGAACAGCAGTCATACTATATGCAGAATGTAAGAAACACAGAAGACGATCCTTATGCTGGACAATTATTGGGTGTTGATATCTCAAACAGAAATGCAGAGTTAACGGCTGAGTTTGAGAATGCAGATGCCAATGGACAGATAGGCGATATCATTTCATTGAAGAATGTATTCTTTGAGACAGGATCAGCAGTATTAACGGCAGACTCACAGTACGAGTTGAAAAAAGTTGGTGAGTTGTTAAACAAATACTCCAATATGAATATTGAAGTTGGAGGACATACAGACAGTACTGGTAATCCTGATTCAAACCAAACACTTTCTGAGGCGAGAGCAAATTCAGTGATGAGTTACCTTACTGGAACAGGAAGAGTAGGAAACAATCGATTGACATCTCAAGGATATGGACCAAACAATCCTGTAGGAGATAATGCGACTGAAGAAGGAAGACAACAGAATAGAAGAACCGAATTAAAAATAATTTCTAAGTAGAAATTTAAATTATAATAAATGGCCGACGTAGCAAAAGTTCACGAAGAAGATATCCTAATTGAAGAGATAGGATATGATGATCATTTTCATGATCACCACCATGGTGACAAGTACCAGTCTAGCTTTATCAATCACTACATATTTAGCATGGATCATAAGATCATTGCTAGACAGTTTTTGATTACTGGAATTATCTGGGCAGTCATTGGTGCCGCAATGTCAATTATTTTTAGACTTCAATTAGGATTCCCAGAAGCGGATTTCCAATGGTTGAAACCAATTTTAGGAAAATGGATCGTAGTAGAGAATGGTGTGGGTTCACTTGCACCTGAATTTTATTATGCTCTAGTAACCATGCATGGTACCATTTTGGTATTCTTTGTATTAACAGCAGGACTTTCTGGAACCTTTAGTAATCTATTGATTCCACTTCAGTTGGGAGCGAGAGATATGGCATCGCCATTCTTGAACATGCTTTCTTACTGGTTCTTCTTCTTGGCTGGTATTGTTATGTTTTACTCATTGTTTATCAGTACAGGACCTTTCTCGGGTGGATGGACGGCCTATCCTCCGCTGAGTGCCTTACCGCAAGCCTCGACAGGATCGGGGACAGGTATGACACTTTGGATTGTGAGTTTGGTGTTGTTTGTAGTCTCGGTACTATTAGGAGGTATTAACTATGTAACCACTGTATTGAACCTTAGAACAAAGGGGATGACGTTATGGAGAATGCCATTGACGATTTGGGCATTTTTTGTAACAGCAATTTTAGGTATCCTTTCTTTCCCAGTATTGGCATCAGGATTTTTCATGTTGACCATGGATAGAACAATGGGTACTTCATTCTTCTTGAGTGAAATATTTGTTCAAGGACAAGCATTAGAAAGAATTGGAGGTAGTCCAGTATTGTACCAGCACTTGTTCTGGTTCTTGGGTCACCCTGAAGTATATATTATTATCCTTCCAGCGATGGGACTTGTATCAGAAGTATTGTCTGTACATGCAAGAAAACCAATCTTTGGATATAAAGCGATGGTACTTTCAATCTTGGCGATTGGGTTCTTAGCATTTATTGTTTGGGCTCACCACATGTTTATGTCAGGAGTGAATCCATTTATATCAAATTTCTTCGTAGTATTTACCCTGATCATTGCGGTACCGTCCGCCGTAAAAGTGTTTAACTGGATTACCACCATATACGGAGGTAATCTCCGGCTTAACACACCAATGTTGTTTGCGATTGGATTCGTATCAATGTTTATTTCAGGAGGACTAACAGGAATTTTCTTAGGAAACTCAGCAATTGATATTCAATTGCACGATACATATTTTGTTGTAGCTCACTTCCATATTGTGATGGGTGTTGCGGCATTCTTTGGAATGTTTGCAGGAATCTATCATTGGTATCCGAGAATGTTTGCGACTTTCATGAGCGAGACTTTAGGAAAGATACACTTCTGGGGTACGATGATCGGAGCATATGCAATTTTCTGGCCGATGCACTATATCGGTATGGCTGGGGTACCAAGAAGGTATTATAGATTTGATGGATTCGATGCATTTAAGCACTTTGGTGAATTGAATCAATTTATCACAATTGCTGCGGTTATCACATTTGCATTCCAAATCTTATTTGTGGTTAACTTCTTTTACTCAATTTGGAAAGGGAAGAAGCAGACGACGAGAAACCCTTGGGGAGCAACAACACTTGAATGGTCTTCACCAATTGGTGGTGTCCATGGAAACTGGGAAGGTAAAATTCCTACGGTACACAGATGGCCGTATGATTATAATAAAGATGAAAGAGAATTTGTTCCACAATATGTTCCTATGGCTGAAGGCGAGGAATACGGAGAAGAAATTCACTAGAGAGCATGAACAAAAGAGACAAATCATATAATACATCAAGCAAAAGCACAACTGTTAGCAGTCCAAGCTTTAGCTTTTGGGGAGATATCAAAATGCTTATCAAATTCAAGTTGTCTTTGATGGTATTGATGAGTTCAGTATTGGGATATTTGGTTGTGGCTGGATTTCAGACATCACCATTTATTTTAGTTATGCTGACATTGGGAGGATTTTTGACTACCGCTGCCGCAAATATTTTAAATCAAGTTCTCGAGAGAGACTTTGATGGTTTGATGGAGCGTACCAAGAATAGACCACTAGCAGCAAACAGAATGAAGGTTTCGGAGGCTGTATTGATGGCAGGTATTGCTATGGTGAGCGGAATAGGTATGTTGGCAATGATTAATCCATTGACTGCATTGCTAGGGACACTTTCATTGTTGTCTTATGCATTTGTTTACACTCCATTGAAAAGATATTCAACGGCATCAGTGGCAGTAGGAGCGATACCAGGTGCTTTGCCAGTATTGATTGGTACATGTGCGTTTGAGGGGACGATGTCCGTGTTGGGATTGACGCTGTTTGGAATTCAATTCCTTTGGCAGTTTCCACATTTTTGGGCTATTGGTTGGTTGAGTTTTGAAGATTATAAAAAAGCAGGATACAAATTATTGCCTATCAATGAAGAAGGTAATATTGACCAAAATATCGGTTTGTACTCAGGAATGTATGCATTGTTGCTGATACCAGTTTGTTACTTTGGTTTCATTAATGAGCCAAGAATCAGTGTCACAATGTTCATTTTGTCGATAGTATTGAGTGTAGCTTATTTGGTGTTTTGTGTATTGTTGCAAAAAAGAAAAGATAGAAAAAGTGCGATGAGCTTGATGTTCAGTTCGTTCTTTTATCTACCATTAATTTTACTGGTTTATCTAATATTTTAATGTCAGATTTAGCATTGAAAAATACAAGTACCAAACGTCAGCGCATTCACCCACAGGTGTTTGCACTATGGGTAGCCTTTGGGTCTATCATTATGATGTTTATTGCTTTGACCAGTGCGTATATTGTTAAACAAGCTGCGGGCAATTGGCTTGAATTTATCATTCCAAATGCCTTTTATATAAGTACTGCTGTGATTTTGATCAGTAGTGTTACATTGCATATTTCATACAGTTCATTCAAGAAAGGGAATGGGATGTTGTACAAATCATTGTTGGTGGTAACGCTGATTTTGGCTTGTGTGTTTTTGGTATTGCAATATCAAGGCTGGATGGTTTTGTTTAATGGAGGAGTTGATATGAAAGGAAATCCTAGTGGAGCTTTTTTCTATTTGCTTACAGGCTTGCATGCTGCTCACATCGTGGGTGGAATTGCTGCATTAATAGTAGCGGTCTTACATGCATTTACCTTACCATACAAACCGACCGAAAAAAGAAGAGTTAGATTTTCGCTGGTATTACAGTACTGGCATTTTGTAGATATACTGTGGATTTATTTGTTCACATTTTTACTTTTTATTTAAAGAACTATGGCAGAAACGCTAGAACACGCTGATACACATCACGATCACCATGAAGGTGAGGCATCTTGGGATGGAGCAAGTGCTCCGTTTAAAGCGAGTTATGGAAAACTGATGATGTGGTATTTCCTTTTGTCGGATGCATTTACATTCGCGGGATTTCTTATCGCTTACGGAGCTTTGAGAATTGCAATGCCGTCATGGCCGATTGCAGATAAAGTATTTAGCTCATTCCCTGGAGGATTCCATGAGAAGCCGCTATACTTTGTGACTTTGATGACCTTTATTCTACTTTTTAGTTCTTACACAATGGTAAGAGCCGTTCAAGATGGACATAGAGAATACAAGAAAGGAATTGCTATTTGGATGTTATTGACCATCATAGGTGGAGCTGCCTTTTTAGGTTGCCAAGCCTGGGAGTGGAATACATTGATTGCTAAGGAGCACATGACCATTACGACCAATCCTTTTGGAACTACTACTACATCAGGACAGTATTTGGATCCAGAATTAGGAAATTTTGAAGAGGGGCATAGCTATTTGTTGCATAAAATAGTAGCTGATGATCATGGTGATGGACATGGCGATGCACATGGTCATGACGACCACGGGCATGATGATCATGGACATGGACACGACGATCACGCGGCTCATGGTGACGATCATGCACATCATCCACATGGGATGACAAAAGCTGATCTTAGCTATACTGAACCAGGAGATTACAAATATGCATTTGTAGATAAGAAGGGATATATACACCACAAGTATAAAGTTACCAGCGGTGAAGATGCTGGATTGGTAACGCAAGAAAGTTTTGGACCTAAAGCATTTGGTGCATTGTTTTTCTTCATTACTGGATTCCACGGGTTCCACGTATTGTCTGGTGTTGCTTTCTTGATAATTATTATGGTAAATGTAATGTCAGGATTGTACGAAAAGAGAAGAAACGGATATGAAATGGTAGAGAAAATTGGGCTGTATTGGCACTTTGTCGATTTGGTTTGGGTATTTGTTTTCTTGGTATTCTATTTAATATAATTAATAAAAAATAAAGCTGTCTTATGGGACACATGACACACGAGCAGTCGGTTAAGAGCGCAACCAAATGGATTATTGTATTAGCAGTAATTACCATTAGCGAAGTACTATTTGCCTTATTGGGTAAAGGGTATATTATTGAAGGACTTCACTTTCCAGTATGGATTATGGCTTTGGTTATGATCGTGATGAGTATTGTGAAAGCCTACCTTATTGTATATGAATTTATGCACATGAAATACGAAGTGCCAGGCATGGTGAAGTCTGTACTTTTACCTACTTTGTTGTTGGTTTGGGCGGTTATCGCATTCTTTTGGGAAGGCGCAGACTGGAACAAAAGAAGGACCTTAATCGATAACAAAAACAAGGAAACTATTGAAGATACTCGTTCGACTGGTCAAACAGGAGAGCTGATTAAAAAGTTAGAACAATAGATCTATCCAACTAAACCAAACAAAACTTTAAACTGTTACACTCTGGAGTGTAGCAGTTTTTTTATATAGTGAAGTTTTTTATTTTACTTCAAAGTAAGTTCTTCAGACATGAATAAAACATATAAGTTCTTAGCGGTATCGATGATGTTGGTGGTTTTTCCAGCTCTGTCTTGGTACTATCTTGATACAGGCTTGGAGTATCGTAAAGAAGCTCGTCTGGCGATGATGCCCAAAGGCGATTTGGACGAACTCATATCGGCTCGCCGTTTTGTAACGGACTATGATTTAAGAGTAACGTGCGAAGGTGTTACCAGTATGATCATTTCCCGTAAGGATGAAAAAAATGACAAGACAATACAGAAACTTTTTGAACAGTTTGATGATGCAAGAGGTTTTCAATTGGTTTTGTTGAATGAAAAAGGATTGACTCCTTTACCTGAATTTGAAGCTAATAATTTCCATGTAGTCCCTAGTGTAAATAATTTTGGCAATGAGGTTGTCTTGCTTGATGATCAGTTAAGAATAAGAAGCAATCATACATTTGAAAATGAAGATGTTCAGAATCTTGTAAGTTATACAGCATTGTTGCTACCTAGAGATGTGGGTAGGGATATCAAAGAACACAAACCGACAATAGAAAAATAGAATGAAATATCAAGAGAGGCCCGAACTGGCCAAAAAGTTGATCCCGATATCTTATGTTTTATCGGTTGTTGTTCTTGGATTAATCGCTGTGATGGGCGTTGTAAAAGTTGACCTAGGTATGGATTTTTCTGGGCTACCGCTTTTTCATTCTACGATGAATGTCATTACTTTTTTCATCTTATTGCTGGCTCTTTATTTTGTAAAGAATAATAATATCGAAGCGCACAAGAAAGCAATGTTTGCAGCTATGACTGCATCAGCAATTTTCTTGATAACTTATGTGCTTTATCATATTACTACACCACCTACTCGTTTTTGTAAAACTGGAGGAATAAGAACGGTTTATTTTATTCTTTTAAACTCGCATATTGTACTTGCTGGTATCGTTTTTCCGTTTGTGTTGATCTCGTTTATCAGAGGGATTAGTTATCAGATTGAAAAGCATAAGAAATTGGTTAGATGGGTGTATCCGATCTGGTTGTATGTAACTTTAACAGGACCTATATTGTATTTTATGTTGAGACCTTGTCGTTAAGTCCTTATCTTTGTAACATGAATCAAAAGCCATTTTTCAGAATAATTGTAGTGTCCGTTTGCTTTCTTTTGGTTGGAGGGCTATTCACTGAGATTTATGCGCAGTGTCCAATGTGTAGGATGGCCGCTGAATCAAATTTAGCCAATGGGGGCTCAGAAGGGAAAGGGCTCAATAAAGGGATCCTGTATATGCTTGCTGTACCATATCTGATGGTTATGACAGTTGGAGTGATCTGGTATCGAAACAACAAATTGGTCAAGGAACAGGAGATGGAAGAATTGGAACTAGAAGATCAGAATTTTTGATTTAATCCGATAAAATACTCAGCGCTTCTCTGCGTTATTAATGCATCCAAACCAGCTCCTTTATGTACAAATACTTGATTTTTATATGCATTTTATTTTCAGCTTGCGCGGCTGATGAAGTCACAACGACTTTTGATGATGGATCTATCAAGGAAGTCTTTTCAGTTAATAAGGAAGGACAAAAGGATGGCGTTTATAAATTGTTTCGTGAGGATGGTACGTTATATGAAGAAAGTAACTATTCAAACGATCAGTTGAATGGGTTGAGGAGGGTGTATTTTCCTGATGGAGTCCAAGTAGAAATTGAAGAGCTGTATGACCATGATGTGATGGAAGGCGAACATTTGGTTTATTACCCTAGCGGCAGTAAATTGATTGAAGTAAATTTTACGGAAGGAAAGATGAATGGTTTACTTACCAAGTATTTTGAGGATGGAAATGTACAGGAAACGGTCACATTTGTTGACAATGTAGAGATGGGTGCATTTAAGGAATATTATGCCAATGGTCAGGTGCAATGGGAGGGTAGTTTCTTAAATGGAGATACTGAATTTGGCCTATTGAAACAATTTGACGAAAGTGGGGAATTGATAAAAAAGATGATGTGCGATAGTTTAGGTGTCTGTCAGACAATTTGGACACCAGAAAAAGGCGATATTGATATCCAGAATCTTAATCTTTCAAAACCGAAGCATTGAATCGAGTCTTTCTATTATTGTTGTTTGTCAGTAGCTCATATCTGCTCAATGCGCAGGTAGGAGGTATCGCAGTATATGATTTTCTTAGTTCGCCAGGAAGTGCGCGTGTCACTGCCCTAGGGGGCAGTTTGGTAACGATAGCGGATACCGATGTAACTCAGGTCCAGCAAAATCCAGCTTTGAGTAATTCAACGATGGATAAGAAAGTGGCCTTCAATAACATATTTCACTTTGCAGGCATCAATGAGGGTATGTTGGCCTATTCCTTTTCTCTTGATTCAGTTAAAATGCACTTTCATACGGGATTGCAGTATGTGAGTTATGGTGATTTTATTCAAGCGGATGATAAAGGGAACCAAATAGGTGAATTCAGGGCAAGTGAAATAGGCTTGTTAATGGGAGCATCTAGGCAGATGAACGAACGGATCAGTCTAGGAGCAAATTTAAAAGTACTATTTGCCAATTATGCATTTGAAAATGGTTTTGGATTGGGAGTGGATTTGGGGGCAACCTATCAAGTGCCGGGGAAAAATTGGTCATTGGGTGCTGTTGTTCAAAATGCGGGATATAGTTTGAATAGTTTTGAGACAACGAGATCGAATTTGCCTTTCAATTTAAAAGTAGGTTATTCGCGGAAGCTAAAACATCTTCCATTCAGGTATAATATTACGGGTCAACATTTATATCAATGGGACATTCGATATATTGATCCGGATAACGTGGAAACTGATTTTACTGGGGAGATTGTCGAAGAGAATATATATCGTGTATTTACGGATAATTTATTCAGGCATTTGGTGTTTTCGGGTGAATTTCTTTTTGGGCAGCAAGGGTTATTTAATCTAAGGTTTGGATATAATCATCTACGTCGACAAGAACTAAGGGTTTCGACATTTCGAAGTTTGGGCGGATTTTCGTTTGGATTTGGAATGCACATAAAACGTTTTCAATTGGACTATGGTTTGGGTTTTTATCACCTTGAAGGGGCAACAAACCACCTCGGAGTAACAATTCTTCTCGGAGAGAATTGGAAAAACTAAAAAATATCTTATTTTAGGGACTCGATCTTTTAAAACTCCCACATTTTGTTGCAATTCCTATGGACTATAGCTTGAGATAATTCTCAAGACTAGCATTTGTATAATATTATAATATAATAAGTATGAGTCGATCTGTATTGATCCTTTTGTTGCTTCTTGCCTTGTGGATATTTTTTGGACTTTATTTATGGGGTACAAAAAAAGATGGAAATTCTGCAGTTGCCTCAGGACCGTGTGTGGTATCGTGGGAATTGAAGGATGGAAGTTCTATAATAGCAGAATCAGATGCCACTTTTAATTTTTCAAAGTCCACGGCACGGATTAAAGATCTAGATAGCAGTTTAGAAAAAGCCGTAAGTCAAATTGCAAAATACTTGAAAGGAAATTCTGGTAAAAAGATTACTGTAGTTGGATATTACGATAAAGATGAGAAACCCAGCAATGGTACTTCATTAAGAGATTTGGCATTGGCTAGGGCCAATACGGTAAAATCGATGCTTACAAAGAATGGGGCTTCAGCAAGTCAAATGGCTGTGATACCTAAAATGTATGATGAAGAAAATCATGCAAATTCTGATTGTTTAGATGGCAATACACTTAATAGAGGTGTGAGCTTTTCTATTGGACGTGAAAAAGGAGCTGAATAGATTTCAATTTTCATTCCTATTTGATCAAAACCTAACTTTCTACGAAAATTTTTAACTGACAAAATTTTAAAATTATGAGTTCTATTTGGTGGCTATGGCCTTTAATTTGGTTACTTGTTTCAGCAATCTTTGGATGGTTTCTACACAGATATTGGAGCAGAAACTCTAATGTTAAACATCAGAATGAATTAAATGATTACAAGAAAAGATATAGCAATCTAAAAGCGGATTACGATACCCACTTGGTAAAGTATGAAAACCTAGATGGCGAGTACCAAGCAGCTAAAACAAATTGGGACGCAACCAATGCTGGATTCTCTAAGGAGAGATCTCAATGGACTTCTCAATTGGACGGATGGTCTAAAGAACGTTCTACGTTTTCTAGTCAGTTGGCTTCAAAAGCTACCGAAATAGAAGTGATTAAAGAAATTGAGGTAATCAAAGAAGTAGAAGTAGTAAAAGAGGTAGAAGTAATCAAAGAAGTAGAGGTTGAGAAAGTGATTGAGCAACCAGTAGAAGTGGTGAAAGAAGTTGAGGTAATCAAGGAGGTGGAAAAGATCGTTGAGAAGCCAGTTGAGGTGATCAAGGAAGTAGAAGTGATCAAAGAGGTAGAGAAGATCGTTGAGGTAGAAAAGCCAGTAGAGGTTATTAAGGAGGTTGAAGTGATCAAAGAGGTTGAGAAGATTGTTGAAGTAGAAAAGATTGTAGAAAAGCCAGTTGAGGTAGTGAAAGAAATCGAAGTGGTGAATCAGGTGATCAAAGAAGTTGAAGTAGAGGTAATCAAGGAAGTACCTGTTGAGGTGATTAAGGAGGTTGAAGTGGTGAAAGAGGTGGAGAAGATTGTCGAAAAACCAGTTGAGGTGGTGAAAGAAATCGAAGTGATCAAAGAAGTGGAGAAGATTGTAGAGAAGCCAGTAGAGGTAATCAAAGAAGTAGAGAAGATTGTAGAAAAAGTAATTGAGAAGCCGGTAGAAGTAATGGTTGAAGTGATCAAAGAGATTGAAGTAGTAAAAGAAGTTGAGAAGCCTGTAGAAGTAATCAAGGAGGTAGAAGTCATCAGAGAAATAGAAGTAATTAAGGAAGTGCCAATTGAAATCATCAAAGAGGTAGAGGTAGTGAAAGAGTTTGATATGGAAATGCTCCAACAAATGATGACTCAAGCTGAAACCGTTGAAGTTTCAAGATCAAGTGGAAAAGTGGTAAGTACAACAAGAGGAGAGGGGAAAGTGAGCAAGACAAAATCTAAAACTACTAAGAAGGCCGCTGCAAAAGCAAGCACGAAAACAAAAGCAAAAGCTGCAAGTAAAACAAAGGTTGCTGCAAAGAAAACAACAACCAAAGTCGCTGCTAAAAAAGGTAAGAGTAAAACAACAGCGAAAGCAAAGAAAGATGATCTAACTAAGATAGAAGGAATTGGTCCAAAAATTGCCGGTCTATTAAATAAAGCAGGGATTGTTACCTTTGCAAAACTGTCCAAAACGAAAGTATCTGATATCAAGAAAATTTTAGTGAAAGCAGGACCGAGATATCAAATGCATAATCCAGGATCATGGCCTAAGCAATCAGGATTGGCTGCCGATGGCAAATGGGATGCATTAAAAAAGTTGCAGGATAAGTTGGACGGAGGAAAGTAAACTAAAAATTAAAATAAATGTTTTATACAAAGCAGAGAGTCATTAATGCTGGTATTCCAGACAATGACAAAAACGGATTGGTAGATACCATTAAAATGCAGAGAGACTTAACCGTAAAAGCTGTCGAGCTAGATGTTAATGTAAAACATCCATATTCGGGAGATATTAGTATTGAATTGCACGGGCCAAACGGTAAGTCAATCAATGTAACTGGTCCAAGCAGAAAGCCAGGAACAGATATTAAAGAATTGTTTAGCGGAGAAAAGTTTGATGTATTCAATGGAATCAAATCCAAAGGAGATTGGAAAATCAAAGTGATTGATTCTGGAGCAAGAGACAATGGGTCACTTGTTGATTGGACGATCAGATTCAAACTAGCAAATTCAAAAAAATCAGAAATTTTTATTTCTGATGAAGAGAAGCTTTCGAGCGTTCAATATTGCCACCAAGGAGAGCAAGTTCAAAAAATCAAAGTATTTGCACATATCGAACATGGATTTGTGGGAGATTTGGTGCTTGATTTGGTATCTCCATCAGGAAAAACTGTAAATCTTCAGACAAAAGTAGGTGGAGGAAACAAAGAAATTAAGACAACTTTTGATCAAGATGTATTGGATCAAATGGTTGGAGAAAAGTCTATTGGAAAGTGGAGTTTGAAAATTGCAGACACTATGCCACGAGATTCGGGAAGACTTGTAAGCTGGAAATTGAATCTAGAAACAGGAAAGCCTGCAGCACCTGCAAAGAAAGATGACCTTACAAAAATTGAAGGAATAGGACCAAAAATAGCAGGAATCCTCAATGATGGCGGTATTTCTAGCTTTGCTCAATTGGCATCAACAGATCCTTCAACTATCAAACAATTATTAGAAAAAGCTGGACCTAGATTCCAAATGCATGATCCAGGATCATGGCCAAGACAATCAAAATTGGCTGCAGATGGAAAATGGGATGAGTTGGAAAAACTACAAGATGAATTGGATGGCGGAAAATAATCGCCAATTTTAAATTTACCCAATAATTGTCACTTCGAAACTTTCTTTGTTTATCAGTTACATATGTATTACTTTTTTTGCATATTTGTACTAATTTTGAAGTGAATTCATTGAACACACACACTAATTTTTAGAAATGAAAAAAACGACACGTAAAAAAGCGACAGCAAAAAAAGCTACCGCTAAAAAAGCGACGGCTAAAAAAGCTGCTCCAAAGAAAAAAGCAGTAGCTAAGAAAAAAACTGTTGCAAAGAAAAAAGCTGCACCAAAGAAGAAGGCAGTAGCTAAAAAAACAACAGCTAAAAAAACTGTTGCAAAGAAAAAAGCTGCACCAAAGAAAAAAGCAGTAGCTAAAAAAACAACAGCTAAAAAAACTGTAGCTAAGAAAAAAGCTGCACCAAAGAAAAAAGCAGTAGCTAAAAAAACTACAGCTAAGAAAACTGTAGCTAAGAAAAAAGCTGCACCAAAGAAAAGAGCAGTAGCTAAAAAAACTACAGCTAAGAAAACTGTAGCTAAGAAAAAAGCTGCTCCAAAAAAGAAGGCAGTAGCTAAGAAAACAACTGCTAAAAAAAGGACAGCTAAGAAAACTGTAGCTAAGAAAAAAGCAGCTCCAAAGAAAAGAGCAGTAGCTAAAAAAACTACAGCAAAGAAAACTACAGCTAAGAAAAAAGCTGCTCCAAAGAAGAAGGCAGTAGCTAAGAAAACAACAGCTAAAAAAACTACAGCTAAGAAAAAAGCAGCTCCAAAGAAAAAGGCAGCAGCTAAAAAAACTGTAGCTAAAAAGAGAGTAACTAAAAAAGCTGCTCCAAAGAAAAAAGCTGTAGCTAAAAAAGCAGTAGCAAAGAAAAGAGTAGCTAAGAAAGCAGCTCCTAAGAAGAGAAAGACTACAGCTAGAAAAAAGAAATAATCCAATAGGATTGGGTTTTTTCTACAAACGAAAAGGATGATTAATCATCAGACCAAAGTCACGCAGATATTGAAAGATATCTTGCGTGACTTTTTTTATGTGATGCATTGATTGATGTTGCAATTGTAGGATGTGATTCCACTCAAATCAAGCTAAGAAATCTACGAATGATGGATTAACTTGAACCGTGTATTGTACATGTGACAACATTAAATATTTTGTGTCTAAAGTAAGGGTGCTAGAAGTAATACCTACTTTGAAAATTATAAATAGATTTTAACTATGTAGTTTGTCGAATCGTTAAGGTATATATTGTTTGTCAATAAAAACTTTATCTTTGAAAACAACGTATTTTAAACTTCTTGAAATAATATATTATTTAATAATAGGGTTGAACTTTTTTGAAACGTTTTTCACTTTGATCAATCCATCAATTAATTAACCTAGAACATATAGTCATGGCTAAACGTACAAAGAAAGTTGCTAAAAAAGCAGCAGATAAAAAGGTGACAGCAAAAAAAGCAGCTCCAAAGAAAAAAGCAGTTGCAAAAAAGGCAACACCTAAAAAAGCAGCCCCTAAAAAGAAAGCTGTAGCTAAGAAAACTACAGCGAAGAAAGCTGCACCAAAGAAAAAAGCAGTAGCTAAGAAAACAACGGCGAAGAAAGCTGCACCAAAGAAAAAGACGGTAGCTAAAAAAGCAACGGCCAAAAAAGCTGCACCAAAGAAAAAAGCAGTAGCTAAAAAAACAACGGCGAAGAAAGCTGCACCAAAGAAAAAGACGGTAGCTAAAAAAACAACGGCTAAAAAAGCTGCACCAAAGAAAAAAGCAGTAGCTAAGAAAACAACGGCTAAAAAGACGACAACAAAGGGGAAAGCGGTAGCTAAAAAAAGCACCAGTAAGAAAAGTGTAGCAAAGAAATCAACCAAAAAAGTAGTTGCAAAAAAGGCTACTGCAAAAACACGTGGAAGAATCATTAGCACGAAGGTGATAAGCAAAACACCAGTGAGTAAGAAATCTTTAACGACTGCAATTGATAGAACTAAGCTTTTTAAATCTTTGGCCAAAAAGACAAAAGTATCTGAAAGTAAAGTTCAAGCTATCTACGAAGCTTTGACAAAATCAAAGTCTTTTACTCAGACCAAGTCTAGTTCTGTAAAGGTAAAGCATGAAGTACCTGTTGCAATAATGGGTAAAACCAAGGTTAAAAAAGTTGAAGTAATCAAAGAGGTGCCTGTAGTAACAGTAAGACAGATTGTGAAGAAAGTAGAGGTGATCAAAGAAGTGCCAGTAGAGGTGATCAGAGAGGTAAGAGTGATTAAAGAAGTACCAATCGAAGTAGTCAAAGAAGTTACCAGAGAGGTGATCAAGAAGGTACCAGTTATCAAAGTAAAAGAGATTGTGAAGAAAGTACCTGTGATTAAGTTAAAGGAAGTAGTCAAGAAGGTAGAAGTAATCAAGAAAGTAAAAGATACCAAAGAACTTGATAAACTGAATGCTAAAATTGCTGACTTAAAAGCCAAGCTTGCTGCTAAGCCTAAAACAGTTGAAGTAATCAAAGAAGTTCAAGTTGAAGTCATCAAAGAGGTAGAAGTTGTAAAACAAATTGATTTTGCTTCATTGGCGAAAATGATGAAGGGAATGAAGAAAGTAGAAGTTTCAAAAACAGTGGTTGGTGAAACATCTAGTCGTGGTGAAGGTAAAGTGGTAGAAAGAAGAGAATTGAAAGGAAATACCAAAGCAACCAAAGTGACAGGAAAAGCAACAAAGGTATCTTCAACAAGCAAGGCAACGAAAACAGTAAAAAAGGCAACAGCTAAGGCGAAACCAGCAAAGGTGGAGGTGAAAAAAGCAGCCCCTAAAAAAGCGGCACCTAAAAAGGCAGCGCCGAAAAAAGCGGCAAAGAAAGGAGATGATTTGACTAAGATTGAGGGTATCGGTCCAAAAATAGCCGAGATCCTTAATAATGGAGGTGTTTACACATTCCAAGAACTTTCTAAAACCAAATTGTCTGTAATTAAAGGTTTATTGGATAAAGCTGGTTCTAGATTTACCATGCACGATCCAACCACTTGGACTGAACAAGCTGCTTTGGCTGCTTCAGGTAGCTGGAGTAAGTTGAAAGTATTACAGGACAGACTTGATGGAGGAAGAAGATAGTTTTCTTCCTGATATCAGTTAATATAACAAAGGTCATTCGGTATTCCGAGTGGCCTTTTTTTATTTCTATTGGATAAGAGAAATTGTAATTATGTAACCAGGAACTTCTTATTTTCTCTCACTGCTAAAGTAAAACTGAACATCGGGATGATTGTCTTGAGCAGACTGTAGCATATATCTTGATTCTGCTAAAAACACGTATTCATTCTCAATATCCCTCGCAATATTGTTTTTTCTTCTTTGCACGAAGTCTTTTAATTTTTCTGGTTCTTCGGCATCAATCCAACAAGCTTTGTAAATACTTAAAGGATCATAAAGACATTTTGCTCCATATTCATGTTCTAGTCTGTATTGAAGTACATCAAACTGGAGTGCTCCTACAGTACCAATAATCTTACGACCATTGTCTTCTTTTACAAACAACTGAGCAACCCCTTCTTCCATCAATTGCTTGATTCCTTTTTGAAGTTGCTTAGACTTCATTGGATCTCCATTTTCGATATATCTGAATTGCTCCGGTGAAAAACTTGGTATTCCTATAAAGTGCAGTTTCTCACCTTCTGTCAATCCATCTCCAATTTTGAAATTACCGGAATCATAGAGACCTACAATATCTCCTGGATAAGATTCGTCAACAATCGATTTTTTGGAAGCCATGAAAGCAGTAGGATTGGAGAATTTGATTTTCTTCTCCTTTCTGACATGTAGGTAATTGGTGTTTCTTCTGAAAGTCCCACTACAGACTCTTAAGAAGGCAATTCGATCTCTGTGTTTGGGATCCATATTGGCATGGATCTTAAATATGAAACCTGTAAACTTTTCTTCGTTGGGTTCGACTCTTCTTTCTTCAGTGACCCTGGCTAATGGGCCAGGTGCGATATCTACAAAACAATCAAGTAATTCCTTTACCCCAAAGTTATTGACTGCACTACCAAAGAATACAGGATTCAACTCTCCTTTTAAATATGCTTCTCTATCAAATTTAGGATATACCTCTTCAATCATCTGAGCCTCTTCGCGAAGTTCGTCCGCCAATCTTTCACCCACCAATTTCTCTAGGATTGGGTCACTTAGGTCGGCAATTTCTACGATGTCTTCATCTGCTTGCTTACCGTGTGGAGAAAATAAGACTAATTTCTTTTCGTACACATTGTAGACTCCTTTAAAATCTTGACCCATACCTACAGGCCAAGTCATCGGGATGGCTTTCATTTTTAATTTTTGTTCGATCTCATCGAGTAGATCAAAACCATCTTTTCCTTCTCTATCCATCTTATTGACAAACACAATCATCGGAGTCTCTCTTCCTTTACATACACCCACTAGTTTCTCTGTTTGGGTCTCAACTCCTTTGGCAACATCAATAACTACAATGGCACTATCAACGGCTGTAAGCGTACGATAAGTATCCTCGGCAAAATCCTTGTGACCGGGAGTATCGAGTATGTTGATCTGTAAATCACGGTAATTAAAAGCCATTACGGAGGTTGCAACAGAGATTCCTCTCTGTTTTTCTATTTCCATAAAATCAGAAGTTGCGTGCTTTTTGATTTTATTGGACTTTACTGCTCCGGCTACCTGAATGGCTCCCCCAAAAAGCAAGAGTTTTTCGGTCAATGTCGTCTTACCTGCATCAGGGTGGCTGATAATACCAAAGGTTTTTCTTTTTCCGATCTCTTGCTTAAGGCTCATGTTTTATTGATTCTGAGAGCCCAAAAGTAAGCTTTAACGCGCAATTTTGTTACTTAAACAATACATTTATACTGATAAGCTGAGATGACTATATCATTGGGTGTTTTGCAAGTAGAATAGGCAAAATCGAATCCTTTTCTTAAGGTGTTAGCTTATAAGCCAAGCTAATGCCAAATCGAACGGCAGAAAGTGTGTGTTCATAGTTTCCAGGGTTTGCTGAAATATTGGTAGGAAGATCATATCTGCCGTTTATTGACATTCGGAGTTTATTGGCGATAGGAAAAGTAAGGCCAGCTTGACCAAATCCCGATAGACCAAAGCCGGTGGTTTCGTAGAGTTGCGATTTGCTGATTATGATTCCGCTGCTGTTTAATACATTTCCTCGAGCGCTATGATTTATATTATAAGAAATTCCTCCACCCAATTCTAATAATCCAAAGCGCATTGGAATCAAATATCCTCCTGTTAAAAGAATATTGTAAGAAGTATAATTTTGGTGTAGATTGAATGTGGTTGTTTGATTGACTAGTCTTGTGGTTTCTTCTTGTTGGTTTACTATATCTACAAAAAGTGTATCTGAAATTGTTTGCTTATATAATTGCCAATCTTCACGATATTCAAAACTCAGACCTATGCTATATCGATTTTTGAATTGTTTCTTTATGCCAATTTCAAGGGATCTTGATTCTCTATTTTCTAAATAATCTTCTATTGGGTTGATCGGTTCAATTATCGCTGTCGAATCATTTTGACTTAACGATTGGAGACTTATTCCATATGAAATATTTGCATAAGCAAATAAACCTTGCTTTTTATTAACAGGATTAATGTTTATCGTCAAGTTATGTTCTTTTCTTTTTTGACCTATTAAATTTTCTGTCTTCTCGATGGTAAGATTTATCAAAGGACTGATCATCGGTCTGAATTTTTCTTGATTCGTTGTTAAGTCTGGAATAGAATTTTCTGCTGTATTATTTTCTTTCAGAACCTTATTTAATGATGAATCATCATGAATCGCATTATTTTTTGTGCTGTTGTAGAATACTTTCCCGTTTACAGAATTTTTGTCTATTGTAGAATGGATTCCAGTATCTGAGGTGCGAGGTGGAAGTGAATTAGATTCTTTATTCTGAAAATTTACTTTTGAATTGGTGTCAGTTTGTTCTATGATTATTGGTGCTTTTTGATTAACCGATTTCCTTGAGTTAGTAAGTTTGGTCTGATCACAAATTGCATTGGAAGTAGATTTAGTAATCAAGTTTTTCTTTGGTGTGTTTGTTATAGTTGAATTTGTGTGAATTTGAGTTGTAGATAGGGTATGGTCAGTATTCGTTTTGTCTGTTTTTTCAATGATGATTTTTTCCGATGAATAAAGTGATGTGTGGTCTGCATTTAAAACTCCAGAATAGATATAAGTCACTACCAATGTTGCTCCTAATAAAAATAGACTACCAAAAAACCAACGTTTTTTACGTGTATTCTTTGGGAATTTAGGATCAGTATTGATTTTATTCCAAAGTGCATCGCGGTCTATTGGAGCCTTTCTATTGTATGAATTTTGGTTGTATTTGGTTTCTCTCATCGTCTTATGGTTTTAGTATTGTACGATAGGATTTCTTCTTGAAGAATTTTCTTTGCCCTTGTTAAATAAGATCTCGACGTTGATATTCCTATTCCCAACATTTCAGCAATTTCTTTGTGTTCGTATCCATCCACTTCGTATAAAGTGAAAATGATACGATACTTGTCTGGGATTGCATTGATCCGTTTCATTAAGTCTTCTAGTTCCAGTTGTGTCAGCATTGGATCTGCATCTGCATTAGTGTCCAATATTGCATCTTCAAGAGACATTAGATCGACTTTCTTTTTGCGGAGATGATTGAGACTTTCTCTGATGGCAATGGTTGTTATCCAAGAATTGAAACTTCCTTTGGTTGAATCAAATGCGTTTAGCTTGTTAAAGACTTTTAGAAATATGTCTTGTAATAAATTTTCAATGTGGTAGTTTTCTTTTATGTATCTCTTGACAACATAATACAACCTGTCTACATAGAGATCATATAAACTACGCATTGCGGTTTGATCTCTTAGCAGACAGGCTTTGATAATATTTTGAAGTTTTTGTTCCAATTTTATGCCAACAGAAGTTTATTTTACTAAAAATATATTGCCTGAATCATAACTGCCGTTTTCTAGTAGATCAACAGGTATGAAAAAGCATTCTGTGCCTAATGGTTCACCTTCTTCGGGAGTTATATCTTTGCTAAATTCGCAATTGTAATTTCCAAATCCTATGTAGTATATCACATATTCACCTACATTTTGTTCTGGAAAAGAAAAATATCCGTTCGTATCTGTATTTGAGTATGCAAGGAGGGGTGTTGTGGGAGTTCCATCTTCATTTCTTCGATACAATTCTATTCTTTCGCCTGGAACAAGAAAGTCATAAATGTCGTTTCCATCAGTGTCTGCTGCAACAAATCCAGAAATGGAAGCATCGGCGTATTGAATTATAAAGTTGTTGTTGATATCAATTTCACTTTCATTTAATAAAGATGGAATGATATATGAATTTGTAGTTGTTGGATCTCCTGAGTTGGGAGTGCTATCTCCAGAATCCACGATATTATACTTTTCTTGGTTTTCAATCACGACGACATAATATCCACCTTTTAAATTGTCGAAACTGTATTTACCATTTACATCTGTCACATTCGTAGTTACGAATTCACCTATACTTGCAGGGGATATCCCATCTGTAGTGTATAATCCAACATTGATGTTGTGACCTGGAGCGTCTGGCAAACCATCTAAATCAAAATCAATGAAGATTTCACCTGAGAGGGATGCATTTTCAGGACTGGGTGGTTGCCAATAAACGATAAAATTATTTCCATCATCGTGTTCATCTTCTTCAAGACTGACGCTGATACTTTCATTTTCCAATGTTTCATTGATATCTCCATCTGGAGTGGTATCTGTACCTGATTTGTTGTCAAGGGGTCCTATATTGATATACCAGTTTTCAAAGGCTGGGATTCCAGCAAATTCATAATGGCCTGTTTCATCGGTAAAGGTTACATACCAATCATCGATAAAGATAACTTCACCATTAGTATCTGTACTATCTATCAGAAACGTGTCTAGTGGAGATGCATCTATCTCTTCAAATTTACTCAATAGTACACGAGCAAATGGAAATCCTGAATTTTCTCCTGTTTCTAGATTTTGTAAATCAACGCGACCACTTACACTGTTGTCTCCAGCCAAAATACTAGTTTCTATCTCAATAGAGTCTTCTTTGTTACAGCTCATAATAAGGGAGGTAGTAATGAGAAAGTATGTTATATATTTTAAAAATTTCATGATTTTTGTTTTTGTAAAACTTTAATATTCATGGTTGGCCGCGACTGCCATTATACCTATACATACACCATTTATTGGTTAAGCGCTGCAAATTTTTTGAAAAAACAATAGATAAATTGTTTTAAGCTCAATAACTGAGCTTTTCTTAGTCTTAAATTGCATTTTATATAAATTTATAACGCCTTACTTGCATCCCTGAGTTCTTGATTTTATTGCTTTAAGTTTACCTTTATAAAATAATTCAAGTTTGTGATTTATTACGTTTATCAACTAGTCAAAATTATATTTCTTCTCATTCTTCCTTTTCTTTTGTTAATCAGAGGGAGTGTCCATCTTTTGGTAGAATATAAATTGGATGCCTATACTAGTTTGTTGGGCGGGGCAGGGATTACCGTCATCGCTTTGGTAATTTATTTTAGTTTCTTTTATGGAAGGATGATTGGTAAATTGGGAAGTTATGATAGTATGAAAAGAAGAACTTGGATTGCCATATTGATGGTTCTAGCTTACAGCATTCATGGAATTTTTTTCTTTTCTTCCAGCAATGCAAAAAGCAATGAAGTTAGATCTGAGTTGTTGGACTTGCATCCTATACTAAGATTGAGTCTAAGTACATTGATTCATTTTGATAAGGAATTGATTGTCACAGATGCTTCAAGAAAAGTTTCTGATTACGATGGTATGGGGCTAAAAAGGAATAGTCGTTCCAAACATTTAAAACAATCAGATGGATATGCTCATGCCATTGACCTGCGTACGAAAGGTAGACCTGAGTTCAAGAACCAAATGATGGCGATGTATTTTCGAGCCATGGGGATGGAAACATTAAGACATGTCGGGACGGATGACCATTTACATGTAGCCATGCCCAATCACTAAGAGTAGCATTAAGCCAATGAATATAAAATCGCGGATAGCGTCAATACAAAATGCAGTGTGCTTGGATGAGTCTATCTCTGGATTTTCTTCCTTTGATCTTCGTGATTTGGTTCTTCCTGATGGGATTGGTTATTCTATTCCTACCAATCTTAGGTTGGGCCATTTGGCAGAAAAGGTAGTTGCCCAATTACTAAAGCACTCGGCTAATTTTAAAGTGATCCATGAAAATATTCAGATCTTTCAGGATAAACACACGATTGGCGAACTAGACTTTATTCTTGAAGAAATAAATACTGGCCAATTGATACATCTTGAGCTGGCCTATAAATTTTATTTATTTGTTCCTACCGATTCGATCGATCAAGTTTCCAATTGGATTGGTCCCAACAGAGGAGATTCTTTGGTTGAAAAATTACATAAATTAAAGAGTAAACAATTTCCACTTCTTCGACATCCTGCTACAGAGGATATACTCAACAATCTTACTATTCAAGAAATCAAACAAGCTTTATGTTTTCTAATAAACTTGTATGTGCCCTATGCGTTTAAGGGTGAGCTTGATCCTAGGTTTGCTCCGGCTATAAAAGGGTACCATCTTTCTTTCGATACATTTAAGAAATTTGAAGAATCAAGGAAACAATATTGTCTTCCTTCTAAGTTGGTATGGGGGACTGATCCTGGGCAGCATGCAGAATGGGTGGGTTATCAAGAAATGGAATCTCGCCTTGAAAAGATCATTGGTGAGAGGCAGTCTGTTTTGTGTTGGGAGCGGGAAGGAGATAAATACAATAGTTTTTTTGTTACTTGGTGGTAGGGAAAGGGACTGTATTAAGTTTTCATCTACATCCACTCTTCGGTGGATACCTCGACTTTATATGTAAGGTAATCATACAAGTATTCTGCACGATCCAATTCGATGAAAGGAATAATTTTGGTGCCGGAAGCTGTGTGGATCTGTAGACTCGCCAATTTTCTTCTGGTTTGAAAGGGAGACTGGGTGATTTCCATTGATTGGACTTTGTGGTGCATGGTCATCCATTTCTTATGACCGAATACTCCTCCTTTTACAAATATAGCTCTGTCATTGACTCCATAAAAAGCCTTGCTGTATTTTTTGAAAAGTCTGACAACAACCAAAATATAAAAGACAATCAATGCGAATAGGTTGTAGTATAAATTAAGATACACAAACAATACAGCCAATCCGATAGCAAAGAGGCTGATATACATCAATGGACGATACAGTGACCATTTGTTTAATTGGTGCATTTCTGTGGAATCTTCCATTCTATCTGGGAAGAGATAATTTTTTACATTTTCGATATCTTCAGAGTAGACGCCAGGAACTACGATCGATTTTTTGGATCCTATTTCAGTGCTGGATGCTTGTTTGAGTACTAGGTCATGGAAGCCTAAATATTTTTGAATGAGGTTTTGCTTCCATTCTAGTAATTGAATTTTGGAGTCGAGTGCGGCTACCTCTTTTCTGTTAAAAAGACCACTTATGACTTTAAAACCATTGAATGATCTTAGGAAGGTCAGATTGAAATATTTTAAAAATACCCGTGAGACAGAGAAGATCATTGAGACCAATATAAACAAGACCAATAGTGTTCCTGCCAAAACAATCGAACCTAGTACTTGATTGTAGTATTGAACACCAATCTCATCTACGTCCAAGCCTGTTTCTCTGATGTTGTCAAACAACCAAAAGGCACCGAATAAAAGTACAAAGCCTGAACGGAAATGATTTTCAGTGATGCCGATTTTTAATAAACGAGCAAAGTCGATTTTGTAGATTTCTTCTGCTTTCTCTAGTTGGACTTCCGTCAAATAATCGTCTCCGCTTTCTGCGATGAGTGTTTCTTGTTTTTGACTTAGTATGAAGTTACGCAATGCTTTGGCTTTTTCTTTGGTAAGCGCTTGCATTTTGGTCTCTGCTTGATTTGAGCCAGCAGTATCGATCTTGAGCCCAATCACATTGAATGTCTGATGGATTAAATTTTGCTCAAAGTCAATGGTTTGAATCCGATCAAAAGGTATTTGCGTAAGCGATTTACTCAACACGCCACTCCTGATCATCAACTGATCGCCCTCTATCCAATAATAATATCTGAAGTAGGAAATGATACCAAATAGTGTGGCAATAAATGTCAGGCCTATGATGCTTAGGCTTACGGTGTCCAATCCGCCATCTCCGGTTTTTCCGGTAAAAAGTGCAAAGACAATGAAGTACCAAAATCTTGTGATAAGATTTTTGAAACGGTTGTAGATAATTAAGATTAAGGCTGCCTGCGATTGCCGTTGCGGCTCACCGAATTGTAATTCACTCTTCCTCTCTTCCATTCAATTTTTGCTTGTCCGTGATTCTAGAGGTAATCAATGTTTTTAGTTTGTTGGCTTCTTCAAGTTTGAGGCCTGGGATGGTAAGATCACTTCCGCTTCCTCCCGCTGTAAAAACGCGTAGTTTTGCAAGCTTGAATATACGATCGATGGGACCCTGGGTTACTTCACTATGTTGAATTCTCTTAAAAGGAACCACCATACGTGATTTCCAGATCCATCCTTTTTTATAATTTAGGTCTTGGTGCCTTACGGCAAATAATTTGTTCTTGAATCCAAAAATGATGGAGAGGTAACTGAAGAATACGATGGTGAGAAAAACCGAAGGCACAATTTTTAATACCAAGGAAGGAATGTCTTCATCTGAGAATATAAATCCCATCGAAATAACCGTTCCGATAATCCCGAAGATGACCGTATTGCCTATTAGTAATGCGGTTTTGTAAGAAGGTTCAAGTGAATGGAATTCTAAAGATTCGGCTTGCGGAAGTCCTTGGATTTCTATTTGTGGGTTGTTGAATGGGTTCATTGTTTAATCGTCGCCTCTCTGATACGTTCCAAGATTATTCTTGCCGCCTTGAGGTTCTTTACATTTTCTTTGATTAAGATAAGAGATGTATTCGATTGTTTCAAGTTTAATTCCATTCTTTCTCCATCAGAATTCATGAAATCCATAAATCTGTTGAATAAATCTGTTTGATAAAAAGTAGACTGAGGATTACGGACAAAATAACAACGTAATTTTCGCTTTTTTAAGCTCAATTTTTCGAATCCCATTTTGGAACAGAGCCATCTTAATCTCAGGCCATTGAAAAGTTCGTCGACTTGCTTTGGAATCTTTCCAAATCGATCTTTCAACTTATTTCTGTACTCGGTGATCGATTCCTCGTCTTTCAGGCTATCGAGTTCTGTGTATAGATTTAATCTTTCCTGGATATTGGAAATATAATCATCTGGGATGAGCATTTCGATATCGGTATCCACTTCTACATCTTTGACAAAAACCTTTTCTTCTTCTGGCTCGTGTTCAAATAGTTTCTTGAAGTCGGTTTCCTTCAACTCCATGACGGCTTCTTCAAGAATCTTTTGATACGTTTGGTATCCGATATCGGAAATGAAGCCAGATTGTTCTCCACCGAGTAAATTTCCTGCTCCGCGGATATCAAGGTCTCTCATTGCGATATGGAAGCCACTTCCCAACTCTGAAAAATCTTCCAAGGTTTTTAATCTTTTTCTTGCATCGCTGGTCAAAGTCGATATCGGTGGTGCAAACAGATAGCAATAGGCCTTTCTATTGGATCGGCCGACACGACCACGTAATTGGTGTAGATCACTCATCCCAAAGTGGTGGGCGTTGTTGATGATCATTGTGTTGGCATTGGCAATATCGAGTCCAGTTTCGATGATGTTGGTTGATATCAACACATCAAATTCACCGTTGATAAAATCAAGCAGTGTTTTTTCAAGTTTCTTTGGATCCATTTGGCCATGAGCCATACGAACATCTACATCGGGACAAATCTTTTTTACCATCACTACGATCTCTGGCAATGACTTTACTCTGTTGTGGACAAAAAATACTTGACCCCCTCGGTCTACTTCGTAGTAGATGGATTCCTTGATGGTGTTCTCGCTAAAGACACGTCGTTCGGTATAGATCGGTTGTCTGTTTGGTGGTGGCGTTCTTATGATAGAAAGATCGCGCGCCGCCATCAATGAAAACTGTAGGGTTCTTGGAATTGGTGTGGCTGTCAAGGTCAAAGTATCCACATTGACTTTGATATTTCTTAATTTTTCCTTTGCTGCAACGCCAAATTTCTGTTCTTCATCAATGACCAATAATCCTAGATCTTTGAACTTGATGGCTTTGCTTAGGATGGCGTGCGTACCGATCAAGATGTCTATTTTTCCTTCTTCGAGATTTTGGAAGATTTCTTTTTTCTCTTTGGTGGTTCTGAAGCGGTTGATGTAATCAACGGTCACGCCAAAACTACCTAGTCGATTGTGGAAGGTCTGATAATGTTGCAGAGCCAAAATGGTTGTGGGTACCAATATGGCTACTTGCTTGCCACCTACTACTGCTTTGAAAGCTGCTCTGACGGCAATTTCAGTTTTACCAAAACCCACATCTCCACAAATCAGACGATCCATTGGGTAGGGCTTCATCATGTCCTCTTTCGTCTTTACCGTTGCTTCAAATTGATCGGGTGTATCCTCAAAGATAAAGGATGCCTCAAGTTCATTTTGTAAATATCCGTCGGGAGGAAATTCGATTCCTTTGCTGGCTTTTCTTTTGGCGTATAGTTTGATCAGGTCTTTGGCGATATCCTTGACCTTCTTTTTGGTTTTTCTCTTCAGCGTCTTCCATGCATCTCCACCGATCTTATTGACCCTTGGTGGTGTTCCGTCTTTGCCGACGTATTTCGAAATTTTATGAAGCGAGTTGATGCTTACGTAAAGTAAATCATTGTTTAAGTAGACCAATCTGACAGACTCTTGTATGTGGCCATTGATTTCTATTTTTTCGAGCCCTGTATATTTTCCTACTCCGTGATCTATGTGCACTACATAATCGCCCGGCTGCATTTCGCGGATCATTTTTAAATTGACCGCTTGCTCTTTGGTAAAACCTTTTCTTAATCTATAGCGGTGGAACCTCTCAAAAATCTGGTGGTCAGTATAGCAAGCTATTTTTAGATCCTTATCAACAAAGCCACTATGAATGTCTTTGGAGATTGGTTGAAACTTTATGTTAGCATTTAGATCCTCAAAGATATTGTAGAATCTTTCTACCTGTCTCGCATTGTCAGTGAACAGAAAATTTTCGATTCCTTCTTTTTCATTGTCATTCAGATTTTCAATCAATAGGTTGAAATTCTTGTTGAATGAAGGTTGGGGTAATGTATTGACTTTGAGGGTGTGGTTGGGATTTAATCCTTCCGGCAAATGTGAAAGAAATAGTATTCTATAAGGTTCTATTTCTGCAATGATTTGCTCAGGTTTTATAAACGCCCGTTCTTTCAAAAGTTGAAACAACATTTCGTCGCTGGTCTCGAGTTGCAATTGGCTAGACCATTGTTCTGCTTTCTCGTAACAGCTTTTTATTTTGTCCACCAACATATCTGCACTTTGCATCCAGATGATGGTGTTTTCTTTAAATACTTTGAAAACGGAGACTTTGTCATCTGCTGTGTATTCGCCATTAACATCTGGGATGATGCTGATTTTTTTGATGTCACGGATAGATAGTTGGGTTGTAGGATTAAAAGTCCTGATGCTTTCCACTTCATCATCAAACAATTCCACACGATAAGGCCATTCGTTTCCGTAAGAGAAAATATCGATGATGCCTCCTCTGATTGAAAACTGCCCTGGCTCATAGACAAAGTCTACTCGTTCAAATCCATATTCTACCATCAATTCGATGATCGTATCAATGTCTAGCGTTTCGTTGACATCGATAATTATTTTCCGCTTGTTGATGATTTCCGGATCTACCACTTTTTCAAACAATGCTTCGGGGTAGGTAACCATGACCTCCTGCGCCTGCAATTGATTGCTAATTTTGTTGATTGACTCTGTCCTTATGAGAACATTGTTGCGATTAAGTTCTTCGTAATTGGCAGGACGCTTAAAAGAATCGGGAAAAAAGAGAATGGCTTGGTCTTGAATGATGGATTCAAGGGTGTTGAGCATAAAGGCGGCTTGCTCTTTATCTTCAGCAATATAAATGTGTGAATATTTCTTGTGAGCGTTAAGTCCGGCCAGTAAAAAGCTTTCAAAGGCATTGACTGCACCTTCGATTTTTACTCTGACTTGTTTGTTTTCGGCAAAAAGAGATAGAAGTGTCTCAATATGTTTAGAATCCTTATACTTCTCTATAAGTTTATTGAGTGCTTCCACATGTTATAATTAATTGGGTCAGATTAAGCCCAATCGAAAGCCCATACAAGAGAAGTAAATAGAAAAGGTAACATTACCCAGAACCATTCAGGCTTAACGACCAAGAAAGCGATTGTTAGAACCAGTGAGACGATGAACATTAACCAGTATTTTTTTGTATCCTTTGATTTTGTTGTCATAGCTTCAATAAATTGAATTGCTGTTTATTTATGGTGCAAAGCTAATATTAATTGAAGATTTGTCAAGCCATAATACAAGTCATTAGTTGATTTTTTTAGAATTTTTTTATGATTCATATCGAAGAAATAAATCTTATTAACTAACTTTCTAACACAGAAAATGTTTAAACAGCTCAGTAAATACCGATTCGTTGGAAAATTTTAGAAGTTATCCTGGTAAAATCCTACTTTTTGGCGAATATACCATCCTTGAAGGCTCTAAAGCCTTAGCCATTCCATATGACGAGTACAGTGGAAATTTTGTAGAAGGCTACGATGCTCGTATAGAGAAATATCTTCATTGGCTTGCCGAACAAACCCTTCCTTTAGATAAGAAAAAGCTCAAGCATTTGGCTTCAAAGCTTTCTTTTGAGTCAGATATTCCGATTGGTTATGGTGTTGGCTCTTCTGGAGCGATCGTTGCGGCTGCTTATGATATCTTTAAGGAGAAGGATGATCTTCCGGAGCATACAGTTTTGGCAGAGATGGAGGCTTTTTTCCATACCAAGAGTAGTGGTTTAGACCCTATGGTTTCCTATTATAAGAAGGCATTTGTGTTGGAAGATGGAGTTCTTACCAAGACAGACTTTGATGAAAATCAGCTTCCTTATTTTTCTTTGTACGATTCTAAATCGAGTCGTTCGACATCTAAGCTGGTAAGTATTTATAAGAAAAAGATGCTCAAGCCAAATTTTGCTGATGCCAATCTAGGGATGATTGAGATCAACAACCGTATTGTTTCAGATATCGTGGCCAATCTTGATGTTGAGTCATATCAGATTGAGCGCTTGTCAATTTTGCAACGAGAGTGGATGCAAGATTTTATTCCTAATGATGTGAAAGAGGATTGGGATAAAGGATTTGAAGATCGAACTTCAATATTTAAGTTGTGTGGAGCAGGAGGTGGAGGATTCTTTTTGGATTTTGAGTTTGAGGAATAAGGTATACTTTGATAGCGTAGTCATTAGAAAGAATAGGATGGTGGTAGTTGGTTTTATCTATATAGTACCAAGATCTTTATAAAAAATTTGTTGAAGCCTTTCGGCAAATAGAATTAAGTTGAAATTCATAATTAGTTAATTGGAGTGCCATGAAAAGAATATTGCCTGCTGGAATTCTATTAACTACAGTATGCTGCTTCATGTGCATGCCCAGTAACTTGACACACACGTCTCCTGAAACAATATTGATTGCGAGTGACCATTTATCGATTGTTAAAAACAGTTTGGGGAATGGGGAGGCTAAATTTAAAAAGGCGTTTGATGCATTGCTTGTTGAAGCAGATGAGGCGCTTGTAGAGGGTCCTTTTTCTGTAACACATAAAGAAAAACTTCCGCCTAGTGGAGACAAAAATGATTATGCAAGCTACAGTCGTTATTGGTGGCCTGATCCTGAAAAGTCTGATGGACTTCCTTATGTCAGACATGATGGCAAAACAAATCCCAACAGTCAAAACCCGAAAACTTCAGATCGTCAACGGATAGGAAGCTTTGCGGAAAATGTAGAAACTTTAGGGCTGGCTTATTACTTTACGGGTGAGGAAAAATATGCAGTGAAGGCAGCTGAGCTTTTGAAAGTATGGTTTCTTGATGAAGAAACTCGGATGAACCCAAATGTAAACCATGCTCAATGCAGACTTGGTCACAATGAGGGTAGTAAGTCTGGAATTTTGGATGGTCGTCTCCTGGTAGGGGCATTGGAGGGCTCCTTGCTGATTGCTAGTTCTGAAGCTTGGAGTGAAAGTGAAAACGATCGATTACAAGCATGGAGTAAGCAGTATTTTGAGTGGTTAACAACCAATGAAATGGCCTTGGAGGAATCGGAATCAAAGAACAATCATGGTACGTATTATGATGCACAGGCTCTATATTTTGCGATCTATTCAGGGAACCTTGAGGCTGCCACTGACATTGCAGAAAATTTTTCTGAGAGAAGGCTCCTGTCACAAATCAATCCAGATGGTACGATGCCAGAAGAACTGGCGCGAACGCGTCCACTGTTCTACAGTATTTATAATTTACAAGCCATGTTCTTGGTGGCTGCTCTTGCAGAGAAAGTAGGTGTTGATGTATGGGAAGTGGATGAAGAGGATGCACGTCTGCGAGCAGGATTGGATTATATTGCTCCATATGCTGATGTAGAAAACAATTGGCCACATCCCACGATAAAAGAAGCAGATCGGATGGAAATGTTTGGTGTTTTGAATCTAGGTGATCGAAAGTATCCCGATGGAAATTATGATAAATATGCAGAAAGTTTGCCAAGTGAAAAACGCTATGTGCATAGAGCAAACCTAGCATTTCCTTTGATGAGGTGATTTTGGATTTTATCCTAAAGCTGATCTTGAAAAGGAGTAAAAATATTTGCGCAAGCGAGAGGAAAAAATAGGAAATTGAGATGTAAACATTTGCGGAAGCGTAAAAAAAGCTTGTGTGGAATTATTGCAAATTGAGGAAGGGAGTGGGGAAGTGCATGTGTACAAAGTCTAAATAGGATATAAAGATGAAGGGCCAAGTTGTAAACAACTTAGCCCTTCTATCAACACCGATCACTCTTATTACTAATTCTAAGGTTCTTACTTTTGAACAATAAATTTCTGAGAAATCGAACCGTTGTCAAGGTTTAATTTTACAAGGTATATGCCAGGACTTAAATTCATGTCACTTACCTGCACTGTGTTACTACCTCTTTCTCCACTTCTTGTGAAAGATGATGTATTTGATACTACTGCACCATTCACTCCGATAATAGAGATAGAATAATCTGATCTTTCATCCAAATCAAAGTTGATGCTGATCGTGTTTCCATCTGATGGATTAGGATAAACATTGAAGTTGACTTCTTCACTTGAAAGAATCTGATCTGATGTAGAAGATATTACATCAATAGTACCTACAGATACGATTCCTTGAATGTTATTGGTAGGCAATGCTCCTGTAAATTCTTGAACCAGTGCCAACTCAGTTCCAGTGATTTCGTATACTCCAATTGTACCTGAAAGACCGTATGCTTGGTACAAGTATCTTCCATCATCTGAGATCCAAAGATCAATCCATCCTTCTGTAGTTCCAAATGCTGCTGCAGGATCTGTTGTGTTGCCTGTTGCTCCTACTCCTACTGCTGCAGTCTGGTCAATCAATTCAATACTACCATCGTTGAAACTGTATGATGCCAATCCTGCTTCAATTGCATTGGATACAAAGAATGTATTCTCGTCAGAGAAGTCTAACCAACAAGCAGTTCTTCCAGTGTTGTTTTCTCCAGATGCTACATCTAGGTCAATGGCTGTCAAGCTTCCGTCAGCACCAATCTGCCAAGTTGAAACTGAACCATCTTGTAAACCTGGGAATACAGGAGGTGTTCCATCTGGACGGAATTCTCTTGCTTCAGTTACTACTACATAGTTATCACCAACGATTTGGAAACCGATTGCAGAAGGTAAGTTTCTTCCTTCAGCGTTGTCTCTAAGCGTAGATGTAGCTCCTGCCAATTGCGTATCAGATAATGTACCGTCTTCATTTACTCCGTATACTACGATCTCATCTTCGTTGCCATTGTCTAATGCTGACGATCCAGAGTTGATAGATGCAACTACTAAGAAGTTTCCGTCTGGTGATATCTGTACAGCAGAAGGTCTGTTTCCAAGTTCTCTTCTTGAGTCTGCAATAGGTTCCAATGATCCATCATTCAATAACCAGTATCCAATAATACTTCCTTGTTGTGCTGGTTCTCCTAATGCAAGGAATTCATCTCTTGTAATGTTACTTACGTATACCAATCCAGATATTCCTTCAAGGTCACTTGGTATGTAGGCAATACTGTTAGGCCCAATATCTACTGTCGTTTCTGTATCGGAAACAGTCAATGAATAATCATCATTTACTGTCATAGACGTTACCGTGTTGCTACCTGCGTTGACGGCAAGTACAAATCTGTTGTCAAGTGTTTTTGTGATTGCATATGCTGAGATCAATGGATCAAGTCCTTCACCTCCGTCAAAGTCTCCACCATTTCCACCAGTTGGGTATGATCCAATCTGAGTCAATGTTCCGTCTTCTGCTTGTGCAAATGCTACGATTGAGTTAGGACCTTGTACGTTGCCGTCGATTTGACCTTCACCGTTTGTCATTGCGTAAACAGCTCCAACAGGTGTTACTGGGTCACAAATTTCATTGTTTACAGATACTGCTATTGATAAGTCGAAACATCCTTGTAAGTCTTCAATGTTGTTTCCAACTTCCAATCCAACGATACCATCATCGTATGACAAGTGTCTTATAAATAAAACACCTTCTCCAAACTGTTCAAACTCTTGTGCTAAGATGTCATCAGTTAATTCCATGATTTCACCTAAGTTATCTGTAATTATCCATTGTGAATTTGTTCCTGTTGCATTGCTTACGCTTATTGCTCCAGCTTCGATGCTATCATCGATACCATCTACACAGAAGTTGAAAGGTCCGCCTACGATGCTACCGCCTTCTACTCCGCAATTGCTGTTTTCATCAATTCTTTCGAATCTCCATACACCAAGACTAGCAATGCTTCCATTGTTAGAAAGAGGTCCGTCTACGATTTCAAAAATTCCTTCTCTTGGGTCAGTATTTTGGTTGTCTGATTCATATGACTCTCCACTGTCTGATCCTGTATCGTAAGGAATAAATTGTACAACTTTACTTTCAATAAAATCTCCGTTTTCGAATAAGTTCAAATCTCTCACTGCAACAATCCAATCTGGACTAGGTGCAATCATAGAAGTCAAACTAACATATGGGTGAGATTCTGAAATCTCAAATGTTGTTGAGATTGTATCTGGTGATGGGAACACTCTTGTATCACTTTCGATATAGAATTGTCCTGCCCCTGTGTTGATGATATTGGCTAATTCTGAATCCAATGGATCTCTTGATCCAGTCTGTGAAATGTTCACCAATCCATCGGTTGCGATGTCACCATCGTTAAACAATCTTACTGATGAGTTGTGAGTCAATCCAGCAACTGGAGAGAATCTTGGATTTACTGGGAATTCGTTTGGATGCGTTAATTCGCTAAATGCTGCATCAAATGTTAATTTGTATCTTGCTGTAATAGCGTTTTCTGATTGAGGTACTCCTACAGAAACAATTCCTTGTATGTTGTTGGAAGGTAATGTTCCAGTGATTTCTTGTACCAGAGTTAATTCAGTTCCATTGATTTCAAATACACCGATGGTCCCTTCAAGGCCGTAGGCTTGGTATAGGTATCTTCCATCATCTGAAATCCAAAGGTCGATCCATCCTTGTGTTGTTGCGAATGCTGATGCAGGGTCCGTTGTATTGCCTGTTGCACCAATTCCTACTGCGGCTGTTTGATCAATCAATTCGATTACACCGTCGTTAAAAGTATAAGCAGCTAAACCTGCTTCAATAGCATTAGAAACGAAGAAGGTGTTTTCGTCTGAGAAGTCTAACCAACATGCTGTTCTTCCTGTATTGTTTTCACCTGATGCTACATCAAGGTTGATCGCAGTCAAGCTACCATCTGGAGCAATCTGCCAAGTTGAAACTGAACCATCTTGTAAACCTGGGAATACAGGAGGTGTTCCATCTGGGCGGAATTCTCTCGCTTCCGTTACTACTACATAGTTGTCACCAACGATTTGGAAACCGATCGCAGAAGGTAGGTTTCTTCCTTCAGCGTTGTCTCTAAGTGTAGAAGTAGCTCCTGCCAATTGATTTTCTGTCAATGTTCCGTCTGCGTTAACACCGTATACTACGATCTCGTCTTCGCTTCCACTTGCAAGCGCAGATGAACCTGAGTTGATAGATGCTACTACTACAAAGTCTCCGTCTGGTGAAATCTGAATAGCAGATGGTCTGTTGGCAAGTTCTCTGTATGAGTCTGCGATTGGTACAAGTGTACCGTCATCCAATAACCAGTATCCTAAGATACTACCTTGTTGTGCAGGCTCTCCTTCTGCAAGGAATTCATCTCTTGTAATGTTACTAACGTATACCAAACCATTGATTCCAAATCTTCTTGATGGAACATAAGCGATACTGTTTGGTCCAATATCGATGGTTGATTCTGTATCTGTTACTGATAGCGTGAAATCGCTATTGACAGCCATTGCAGTTACTGTGTTACTTCCTGCATTTACAGCAAGTACAAATTTGTTGTCATTTGTTTTTGTGATTGCATAAGCTGAGATCAATGGATCAAGTCCTTCACCTCCGTCAAAGTCTCCACCGTTTCCACCGGTTGGGAAAGAACCGATTTGAGTCAATGTTCCGTCTTCTGCTTGCATGAATCCTACTATTGAGTTTGGTCCTTGAACATTTCCTGGGATTTGACCTTCACCGTTTGTCATTGCGTATACAGCTCCAGCTGGTGCTACTACGCATTGCTCTCTGTTTACATACACTGCGTTTGATAAATCAAAGCAACCTGATAAATCTGCAATGTTAGCCCCTGCTGTTAAACCAGTAAGGCCATCTTCGTATGATAAGTTTCTGATGAAGCAAACACCTACACCTGCTTGATCAAATTCTGGAGCAGTAATGTCTCCTGGTAAGCCAATGATTACACCAGTGTCATCTGTGATAATCCAAGTTGAATTGGTACCTGTGGCGTTTGTTACTGACAAAGATCCTGCAGGAATATTGTCTGGCACACCATCAACGCAGAAGCTGAAAGGTCCACCTTCAAGTGTTCCACCTGCAACGTCACAGTTGCTGTTTTCATCGATTCTTTCAAATCTCCAAATTCCGATGCTTGGGATTCTTCCTTGGTTGGAAAGAGGTCCATCTACGATTTCGAAGATTCCTTCTCTTGGGTCAGTATTTTCGTTTTCAGATTCAAATGTTTCACCGCTATCTGATCCAGTGTCATAAGGGATAAATTGTACTATTTTGCTTTCAACGAAGTCACCATTTTCCATAAGATTCAAGTCTCTTACTGCTACAATCCAATCTGGACTAGGAGCAATCATAGAAGTCAAACTTACCAATGGGTGAGATTCGGTGATTTCGAATGTTGTTGAGATTGTATCTGGAGAAGGTCTTACTCTTGTATCACTTTCGATATAGAATTGTCCTGCGCCTGAATTTATGATGGTTGCCAATTCAGAATCCAAAGGATCTCTTGAACCAGTCTGAGAAATGTTTACCAATCCTTCTGTTGCTATATCACCTTCATTGAATAATCTTACTGAGGAGTTGTGGGTCAAGCCAGCAACTGGAGAGAATCTTGGGTCACCTGGAAAATCTGTTGGGTGTGTAATTTCACTCCATGCAGCATCAAAGGTTACTTTATATCTTGCTGAAATCGTATTGTCTGATTGTGGTATTCCTACAGAAACGATTCCTTGAATGTTGTTTGTTGGAAGTGTACCTGTAATTTCTTGTACAAGAGTTAACTCCGTACCGTTGATTGCAAAAACTCCGATTGTACCTTCAAGACCGTATGCTTGGTAAAGGTATCTGCCATCGTCAGAGATCCAAAGGTCAATCCATCCTTGAGTTGTTCCGAATGCTGCTGCTGGATCCGTTGTGTTACCAGTTGCACCAATACCTACTGCTGCCGTTTGGTCAATCAATTCGATTACACCCTCATTAAAAGTGTATGATGCTAAACCAGCTTCAATGGCGTTGGATACAAAGAATGTATTTGGGTCAGAAAAATCCAACCAACAAGCTGTTCTTCCTGTGTTGTTTTCTCCTGATGCTACGTCGAGGTTGATTGGAGTTAAGCTACCATCTGGAGCTATTTGCCATGTTGAAACTGAACCATCTTGTAGACCTGGGAATACAGGTGGTGTTCCATCTGGACGGAATTCTCTTGCTTCTGTAACTACTACGTAGTTGTTTTCTACGATTTGGAAACCGATTGCAGAAGGTAAGTTTCTTCCTTCGGCGTTGTCTCTAAGTGTAGAAGTAGCACCTGATAATTGATTTTCTGATAATGTTCCGTCTGCGTTTACACCATAAACTACGATCTCGTCTTCGCTTCCACTTGCAAGAGCTGATGAACCTGAATTAATTGACGCTACTACTACGAAGTCACCATCTGGAGATATTTGTACTGCTGAAGGTCTATTGGCAAGTTCTCTTCTAGAATCTGCGATAGGCTCGAGTGAACCATCATCCAATAGCCAGTAACCTATGATACTTCCTTGTTGAGCTGGTTCTCCTTGGTCGAGGAATTGTGCTCTTGTGATGTTACTAACGTAAACTAAGCCATTTACACCAAATCTTTTTGATGGTACATAGGCAATACTGTTTGGTCCGACATCGATTGTAGATTCTGTATCAGTTACCGAGAGAGAATAATCGCTATTTACAGACATTACAGTTACTGTGTTGCTTCCTGCATTTACTGCTAAAACGAATTTATTGTCTAATGTTTTTGTGATTGCATAGGCTGAAATAAGTGGATCAAGGCCTTCTCCTCCGTCAAAATCTCCGCCGTTTCCGCCTGTGAGGTAAGATCCTATCTGTGTTAATGTTCCATCATCTGCTTGCGCAAATCCTACTATTGAATTTGGTCCTTGAACGACTCCGTCGATTTGGCCTTCTCCATTTGTCATTGCATAAACTGCGCCGACCGGAGCTTGAGAATAACTATTGTATGATATCCCTAGGATAAGGAACATCATCATTGTAAGTTTATTTTTAAACATAATAATAATTTTTTGATGTTGATAAAAAACTGAAAGCAGGTGTTAGATTGCTTTCAAATTTTCCCTTTAATAAATTGCTAAAAATTAAGAATGATACTTTTACATTATTCGCTTCAGATAAAATTGAAGAATTGTTGTTTTGGATTTTGTTAGTACTTAAAAGAAATGAGCTGATCAATTCTCTAAACTTTGCGTGAGTGCATTGTGATTCTTTTAAGAACTTACTGATAATAAAAAGTGTAAAATTTTTCATCGTTATTTTTTATCCAAACAACTTCATTCTTTTTTCGACTGAAGTTTTGTATCGAAGTACGATTCAAAATTAGGCGAGCTATTGTGGAAGTAAATATTCTATTCTTCCCTCAGAATAGACAATTTTTCCCGAGGGTATTTTTTACTCTTTTTTACACCTTATAGTGTCATGTTTTTTTTAGGTGAAAAAAATTAATTTATTTTTTGCAGACACTTTTTAAATCCCATTAAATTGGAGTTTTGAACTTAAATAATTTGTAAAATGAATTTGAAATTTTCAAAAAGAAATGATGATCCAGGCGTGTGATAAATTTTTATTTGCTTTTTTTTTAGTTTAAAAATTTAAGCCCATAAAATTTGTAGTTATTGATTTTTGAATTTGTCAAGTGCTGTTGAAAGTATTGTTATTATTGAGTTTCGTAAAGTTTTGGTGATATAATTAAAAATTATTCAGAGATCAAAGCAACCCATAGCGCATATGATGCATATACAAATTGTAGGTCGACCTCTCAAAACGAAATAGGTTTTTCTAATGCCTGCACTAGCACAAAAAAAACAACCCATGAAATTATTTACACAATTAATTATTTTCCTTTTTTTATGCAGTCATGCAGTTGGACAAACTGTAGAATTGCAACGTGAAGCGGACTTAGATCCGGAGCTCTATTCTATCTCTGGAATTGGGTTTTTAGAGGAGTTAGATAATGGCGAATTGCAGTTCAGATTATCAGACGATTTTGACACTCCGGCGGGTCCTGATGTTAGAGTACTTTTGAATACTTCAATATCAGGTTCAGGTGGAGTTGAGTTGGTTAATCTTTCAACTATTGGACATTTTAGCGGAGCATTAACAGTACCAGTTCCTTCAGGAATTGACATAGAAGATTATGACTTTGTTGTTTTCTTTTGTGTTGCTTTTAATCAACTTTGGGCTTCTGGTGAATTTGGAGATACAATAGATCTTACTGGAGGAGGAGCTGAATGTGAATCAAGTAGTGTTGAAAATCAAAACGGAAATAATGAAATTGATATTTGTCCATTAGATAATAATAGTGATGAAATATTTTTTGAAAACTCGTTAGGACTTTCAGCCGGATCAGAATATGTATATCTAATAACAGATGAAGATGAGATACTACTAGAAGTAGTAGAAGAAGATAGTTATGATTTTGAAGGATCTGATTTAGAAGAGCAGAGAGTTTATGGATTACATTATGCAGGAAGTCTTGATGCAGAAATTGGAAGTGATAGAATGCAAACTACTGCTTCTGATTGCTTTGAGCATTCTGATGACCAAGATTTTATTACCATTACAAAAAATGCTTGTCCAAATTGTGAAGAAAGTGAAGTAAGTATAATTGGTGGTGCATCTTCAATAGATATATGTCCTTCAGATAATAGTAGTGACTTAGTGATATTTGAAAATTCATTAAATATCACGAATGAAGATGAATACGTGTATTTGATTACCGATGAAAATGAAATTTTACAAGAATTGGTTTTTGATCAATTCTTTGACTTTGAAGGTACATCTGAAGATGTACAGAGAGTATATGGTATGCATTATGAAGGTACAATCGATGTCGCTTTTGGTTCAGACCGTTTTGCAACTACTGCTTCAGGTTGTTTTGAGCATTCTGATGATTCGGACTTTATTACGATTACAAAAAATGCATGTATTCCAGAATTTGAATGTCTTTCAAGTGGAATTTCAAGTAATGAAGGTTTGAGTTATGATATATGTCCAACGGATGGTTCCTCTGATGAGCTTGTGTTTACAAACACACTTGATCTAGATCCAGGCGTCAATTATGCATACCTAATAACTGATGAAAATGAATTTTTACAAGAGGTAATCTTGGATGACACGTTTGATTTTGAAGGATCTGATCTTAATACACAAAGAGTTTATGGGATGCATTATGATGGAACAATTAATTCTGCGGTAGGTATGCACAGAAGCGCAACTACTGCTTCTGGTTGTTTTGAACATTCGAATGCAATTGATTTTGTGGAGATAACAAAGAATGCGTGCATTCCGGAATTTGAATGTTTGGCAAATGAAGTTTCTAGCAATAATGGTTTGAATTATAGTTTCTGTACTACAGATGGACAATCTGATGTAGTAGCATTGTCCAACAGTCTTGGATTGCCAGCAGGCACCAATTATGCATATCTAGTTACTGATGTAAATGAGATGCTTTTAGCTGTAGTATTAAGTGATGTATACGATTTTGAGGGTTCTACCTTGGATGCACAAAGAGTATATGGTATACACTATGATGGTGTATTGAATCCTCAGATAGGTCAGAACAGAACTCAGACAACCGCTTCAAATTGTTTTACACATTCAAATTCAAATGTATTCATTAGTATATTGAATGACGATTGTGCTCCAATATTTAATTGCATAGCAAGTACAGTTAATAGTGGCGGCCAAACAAGTCTTTCTATTTGTGCAAACGATGGGGTAAGTGATATAGTTCCGCTTAATAATAGTATAAACGCAGCACCAGGAATGCATTATGCATATCTTATTACGGATGCCAATGATGTAGTGGTCGATGTAAGCTTGAATAGTCAATATGATTTTGAAGTAGGCAATGAGGAAGCAAGAAGAGTACACGGAATTCATTTTGATGGAGATCTTCAACCGCAAATAGGGCAGAACAGAATGATGACTACAGCTACTGGATGTTTTACTCACAGCAGTGCTGCCAACTTTTTAAGTATCACAACCAGTGATTGTGTTGATCCTGTTCAGTGTTTTTCATCGAGCATATCGACAACTACTGGAACCAATGCATTTAACTTCTGCACAGAAGATGGAATGGCGGATGTTATTGCGTTGACCAATACAACTCCTTCTGTTGCTGAAGGACAATTTGCGTACTTGATTACCGATGAAAATGAAATACTACAAGATATATTTTTAAACCCGACCATTAATTTTGAAGGAACGGGTAATACAACACAGAGAATTTATGGAATTCATTACGAAGGGTCCTTGAATTCTAATATTGGAATGCATCGTTTAGAGACAACAGCAACTGAATGTTTTGAGCATTCAACAGTTGACGGATTTGTATTGATTGAAAAAAGCGCATGTCCACCACCATTTGAGTGTCAAGCAAATTTCACTTTTACGGCACAACAACAAGGAGTGGTAACTATATGTCCAAATGATGGAGAAGCAGACCTTATTAGCATTCAGAATAATTTGAATGAAGTTCCAGGTCTTAACTATGCCTACTTGATTACTGATGTAAATGATATTTTATTGGAAGTAACAACGGCGAGTGTTATTGATTTTGAAGGAAGTTCTCTTGATCAGCAGCGAGTACATGGGATTCACTTTGATGGAGACTTAATTAGTTTTGTAGGGCAGAGTAGATTGAATACCATGGCAACAGGATGTTTTGTTCATTCAGATGCTACACAATTTTTGACGATATCAAAGGATGGATGTGCGTCATTGTTTGAATGTCGTGAGAGTCTAACAGCAACAACAGATTGGGCAACGAGTGTTGATATCTGTCCTTCTGATGGAATGGATGATTTGGTTGCATTGAGAAACAATCTTTTCATCGAGCCAGGCGATAATTATGCTTATTTGATTACAGATAGAGATGGGATTCTGCAAGAAGTAACATTGGATAGTATTTATAATTTTGAAGGTAGTGTATTGGATGAGCAGCGTGTGTATGGAGTTCATTATGATGGTACATTGATGCCAGTAATCGGCGCACATAGAACAGAGACAACTGCGACAGGGTGCTTTACTCATTCAGGCGACAATTTATTTTTGACAGTAAGTAAAACGGCTTGTGTTTCTACATTTGAATGTGCAGAAAATTTAACAGCTACAACTGATTGGATGACGAATGTTGAGGTATGTCCAACCGATGGAAGTGATGATTGGATTGAATTGCGAAATAATCTATTCATTGAACCAGGAGACCACTATGCTTATTTGATTACGGATAGTGATGGAATCGTGCAAGAAGTTACTGTAGATAGTTTATATAACTTTGAAGGCAGTGGCTTGGAGGAGCAGAGAGTATATGGTATTCATTTTGATGGCACGTTGATGCCAGTAATCGGAGAGCATAGAACAGAGACTACTGCAACTGGATGCTTTATGCATTCGGGAGATAATCTATTTTTGACGATTTCAAAAGTTGATTGTGAACCTTCAACATATGAGTGTGTTGAGAGTTTAACAGCAACATTCGCATGGGTTACTGAGGTGGATATTTGTTCGACAGATGGAACCGATGATTTTATTTTATTACAGAATAATATAGGAGTAGCTCCAGGGGAGAATTATGCTTTCCTGATTACTGATGAATTTGAAGTGTTGCAGGAAGTGGTTATGGATAGTTTATATAATTTCAACAATACAGGTACTGCTGAGCAAAGAGTTTATGGAATCAGTTATGATGGAATTTTGGATGCTAAAATTGGAGAAACAAGAAAGAATACAACTGCGAGTAATTGTTTTGTTCATTCGGGAGACAATCTATTTCTTACGATTAATAAAACAACGGCTTGTCTGACATCAACGGAAGATTTAGAAAATCAAACTGAAATAAATGTATATCCTAACCCAAGTGAAGGTGTTGTGAATATAGATTATGATCGGTCTGAAGTTGCATTTGAAAAATTAAACATATACAATCACTCAGGACAAGTTGTGCAGAGTGTTGAAGGGAATGAAAACATGAATTCAGTAAGTATTGAAAACCCAGGAGTGTACATTCTTCGTTTTGAGAATAGATCAGAAACTGTGATTAAAAAAGTTGTTATTCAATAGTAGTAAAGTTTCATACAAGGTCGGTTGATTTTTCAATCGAATTGATATTTATTTAAGTGGATTTAAAAAAAGTCTTGCAATTTATTGCAAGGCTTTTTTGTTGTTAAATTGTTGGTTGATTTATTTTTTTTGACAGTTTTGAATGATCACTAGCATGCATAAGTTTTGAAACAGGTTAGGTTATGATTTTGATATTTTAAGATTGGTATTCTAAACTATTAATGACTTACTTTGTTACTAATTATTGAGGTTTAAAATAGCCACATATGCCAGAAAAGAAAAGACCGGACAACGTAGTATTCAATGAGGAAACCAAGAAATATGATGCTGCAATCAAGCCGTATGGAACCAATGTAGGTGCGCCTGCAATCATCAGTACGGATACAACGGCATGGAAAAATAGAAGTATCAGTAAGGTCAATCATAAGATTCAGGCAAAGTATCTCGAGTTGAAGGCAGAATATGAGAAAATGATGCTAGAGTATGAATACAACAAACTCATATTCGATGCTAAGTTTTCTTTTGAGCCTGTGATTGGTGAAACCTATCATTTGTACCTGAGGGAGAATGGTGAGCATTTTCTCTCTATGATTGCTCCTAATGAATGTAATTTCAATTCAATAGGAAGTTTTTATCTCAATGTCGACCAAGTTTGGATTAAGGTATCAGATCCGGTTGATTGATTGTGTTGATGTTAGTACCCATCTTAGCCCTTCTCTAATTCAATCATCAACTTTTGGGCTTGTGTTTGAAATTCGTGTCCTTGCTCTCCACTCATTTTCTTTAGCTTACTCAGGTATTTTTCTTCATTCCCGAGGTGAATATAACATAATGTTTCATGCCATTCTGCTTTCTCTTTAATGGTGTTATTTGACATAGCCAAATGAAAATGTTGTCTAGCTTTATCAAATTCCTTTTGCTGAAAAGAAATATGAGCCAAATAATATTGAGCTTCTCCATAACTTTCTGAGGTCTTCGGAATTTGGTTTAGTGCTTCTCCGATACTTTTGTAAGAAGATTCCTGTCTGCGTCCCAAGATCATTTTTACATTGTCAAATGCATTGTTGTCAGCAGATCGAAGGGTGGAAAAGTCCGGATCGTACGATGCCTCTGCGATCATGATCGGATCTGCTTTTGGCTTTAAAACATAAAAACTAATAACGGAGAGCAGTAGTAGTGCGACCAAGGCAATGATCAATTTTTTGATCGGAAACTTTTTATTTGGAAGGTCAACAGGGTCTACAGCATCTTCTTTGTCCCACTCTGTCATATTATTTCTGAGATCCCCATCTGCAAAGAGTTCCATGTGGTTGAATTCTTCTTTGCTTGAATCATAAAGTGACTTGAATGCTTGATCGCTTTCTAATCTTTCCAAAAATTTTGCTTCTTCGTTGGCATTCAAATCGCCAAGAAGGAATCTATCGATTAATTTTTGATTGATACTATCCATTTCACTTATTTAAGTTTGACTCCTCGAGCCATTTCTTTAATTTTTTTCTACATCGGTATAAAGCATTTTTAGCACTTTGCTCTTGGGTGTAGCCCATGATTTCAGCAATTTCTTTCATAGACGTTTTTACAACATAGAGTGATAAAATCTCTCTACATTGTTCTGTTGCGTTGTCCATAAGTTTTTTAACCAATCGTTTCCTTTCATCTGATTGGACTTCTTGGTAGACTTCAACAGGGTGTTCATGTGCTTTCAAATCGATTGGGTCTACTTGGACTTCTCTCTGATTTTTCTTCAGAATATTGAAGACCATATATTTAGCGATAGTAACTATGTATGTTTTTATCGAACTCTCTCCCTTAAACTTTCCAGCTCTTACGTTTTTATCAAAGGCGATAAAAGCATCTTGCCTTACATCATCTAAGCTTACAGAACCCTTGGTTATTGCCATGCACATTTTAGTCATTGATTCTTTCAAGCTTTTATCCAAGTACAAATGCTTCAAGGCATTTTGTCTCTCGGAACCACCTTTTTGAATCATAGTGACTAAGTCAATATCACTAGTAGGAACTGAATTCGTGTAATAGTGTAATAAGAATCTAAATAGTACTCAAATATAGTTAAGAAAAATTAATGTGACCCAAGGTGACCGCCAATAGGGATATGTAGAGGACTTAATCCAAACATTATTTCATTTTTAATCAAAAAATTAATTAATTTGAAATTATCTTCTCGGAGGTACTAACAACAATCTTACAGCTTTATGACAACCCCAACGTCAAACTATATCGATGGAAGTAGAATCTTATTTTTAATTTTCATCTTTATTTTTTCTTCTCCTTTTACTCATGGTTCCTGCGCCCAGTAAGATACCACGTTGGCATTTCAACTATTGGATAGTGCAATAGTCATAAAGCCTTCAGATCCCAAAGCAGCCAAAATTCTTTGTGAAGAAGCATTGAAGATCTTAGAAACAAATTTATCTCCTGCCGATTCTTTGCTCATCGATCCCTACATGACCATGGGGAATATTTATGACGATTTGTCTCAATATGATCAATCGCTAGAGTTTCATCATAAGTCTTTAAGCATTCTTCAGAAGTCATCAAACATAGATGCATTTACGCTCGGAGCGATATACAATAACTTAGGTAATGTATATGGTAAAATGGGAGATTATACACAAGGTGTCGCATTTATGAAAAAATCAGAATTGCAGTATAGGGGCAATTCTGAGTTGAAGTATAAAAAGAAGCATAGCAGTGTCTTTGGAAATTTAGGTGTAGCTTATAGAACCGCTGGAAAAACAGAAGAGTCATTGATTTACCAAAAGCAGGCCATTGATTTATTAGAAACGATAACGGATACCGCTACGATTAATACCGCTATCAATTATGTCAACTATGGTGTGTCATTAGGAGATGTAGGGAGATTCAATGAAGCTCTATAAAGCCATGAGGCCGCCCGAAAAATATTGATTGACTTAATGGGAGAAAATCATGTCTACGTAGGATACTGTTACAATAACCTTGGTTTGGTAGCCACAGAGCAAGGCAATGTCGAATTGGGAAAAGAATATTATGTCAAGGCCTTGAATCTTGCTATTGCCAACAAAGAAAAGGATCCTAAAGGTGTGGCTGTAAGTTGCAATAATTTGGGAGTGATTTGTAGGAAGCTTGGAGATTATGATAAGGCACTTGATTATTACCAAAAATCTAGAAATATCAATGATGAAATTTACAAAGATGATCATGTTGTCTTTGGAGATTATTATCACAACATAGCCAATATCTATTCTCATCAAGGACTCCTTGAAGAAGCAATGACAAACCATCTAAAGTCATTGGAGATATACAACAATGCAGTTGGAGAAAACTCTTATAAGACAGCTGGTCTTTATGAAGATATTGCTTTACTGGAGCATGCATTGGGGAGGCCTGATGAGGCGATTGAATTGGCATATAAGTCTATTGATATTTTATTAGAAAAATTTGGGGAAGGGCATGTTTTTTTAGCCAATAAATATGGAATACTTGGTGATTTTTACTTTGAAGGAGGCTTGTTTGATGAGGCTGAAGAAGTGATAAACAAATCTCTTGATATTTATTTGAATGGAGATTTAGATGGACATCCAGAAATATCTCTTGTTCTTGCTGATTTGGCTAAAATCCAAGTTGTGAAAAAGCAATGGGTTGAAGCAAGAAATACGATTCAGCAAGCTTTAGATATATTGGATTTTGATGTGTTGGATAAAAACTATTCAACTAGGGCCCAAGTGTATGACAGCGAATTATTAGCTGTATTGGATGCGCTGCGAGTACTATATCGAAAACACTGTACTGGGTATCGCTTCATCTTTGTCCTTGGCCAACAATGCCGTGAGTCAAGATGGAATCAACAAAGTGACAAGCATGTTGGGTGTGGCATTTGACACAACATTGATCGCTTTAATTTTAAGTTTGATTTTAATGTTTTTCTTCCACAATCTGCAAGAGAAAATAGGCAGACTCCATTCTTCAATTCAAGGATATGTCATAGACAATTTGATCAATAGAATTTACCACAGAGCATAACAATGAAATCGCAACTACATATCGCCCATTTATTGGATGTCGGTAAGACCAGATCAGTCCAACAAGACCAGTTGGTTTGTGGGTATCTTGATGACAATAAGATTTGGCAATTTGATATTAACGGCATCCTTGCGACCAATACTTCTCTTTCCATCCTAAGTGATGGGATGGGAGGTACGGCCGCTGGCGAAGTGGCTTCCAATATCATAGTGAATGTGATCAAAGAATTCATTGCCGATCATTTTCCTCAGGATGGGCCAGGTGATATTAAGCTTCTTTTATCAAATGCAATTGAAGAAGCCAACTTAGCCATTAAACAACATGTAATCAATAATCCAAAGACGCTTAATATGGGGGCGACAGTGGTCCTCTGTCTTGTAACAGATGAAGTGGCGCATATCATGTGGGTTGGCGACAGTCGTTGCTATCAGTTAAGAGGAGAGAAATTGAAGCAATTGACAAAAGATCATTCGTTGGTTCAGCGCTTGATAGAATCTGGGGAGATCAGTATTGATCAAGCACAATCTCATCCCAATAAAAATATCATTACTCAATCTCTATCTGGTAAAAGCTATAAGCCAGATTACATAGCTACTAGCTTTAAGGAAGGTGATAGTTTACTCATTTGTAGCGATGGATTGACTTCAATGCTTGCCGACGAAGAAATAAAAAAAGAGATGATTGTTTCTTCTCCAGATGTGGCTGTTAAGCAGCTCGGTCACAAGGCCAATATTGAAGGAGGTCTTGATAATATTTCTATTATTCTGCTGAAGAAGCCGTTGAATCTCAAGGAGATTATTCAGGATACATCTATACAAAAACAAGTAGAGAAAAAGCGAAGTCGTAAGGGGCAGGGATGGACTATGGGCCTGTTGGTTTTTTTTATGTCAAGTCTGTTTATGGGTTTGAATATTTACGAAAAGCCTGAAAGAAATTTAATAAGCAATCACAAAGAAATTGAATCTGTTGATTTGGTTTCGTCTGAAGCGAAAGAAGAAATTGTCATGGATGATTATCCAGACTCTGGACCTGGGAATCAAAAATTTTATATCAGACTAGGAACATTTGCGGAAGCAAACACTGCCAATCAATATCAGAATAAATTATTGAATGGACTTCCGAGCAATGAAGACATCATTCTAGCAAGCAAGGATACAATCTATGAATTAAAAACAAGATATTTTGATTCAAGACGTGAGGCTCAAACCTATTTGTCAACCTATCTCTCGAATAACGATGGGATCATAATCAATGCGTCCAATGAATAATCCAAGCTCAGAAAACAATGTCCTATTTCATGGTCGCTACGAGTTGATCGAACGTCTAGGCAAAGGTGGTTTTTCAACTGTATGGAAGGCCAAGGACACCATGTCAGATATTGAGATTGCCGTCAAAATATTTTTGAAGCAAGACAAAGAAGGCGTCGAGTTGTGTAGGGAAGAATATAAGAAGACACACAATCTTCAGCACCCATCCATCTTGAGGCCGTTTCATTTTGATGTTTGTGATAACCAACCATACATCGTGATGCCTTTTCTTTCTGGTGGATCTCTAGAGAAGTTGATTGGAACGATTTCGCATGAGCAATTTGTGAAACTCTACGATCAGATTTCTTCTGCTATTGGCTATCTCCATTCTAGTGAGCATCAGATCATTCATGGTGATATAAAGCCAGATAATATTTTGATGGATGGGAAGGGCAATTATTATTTGACAGATTTTGGAATTAGTCAAAAATTGGAAAATAGTCTGACCATGACTTTGGGTTCCTATTACGATTACCAAAATTCATATTCCAACAAAGGGATTACGCCGATGGCATACAGGGCTCCTGAGTATTTCAATTTTAAAAATTGGAAGATGATGGGTTCCTTGCCTGCTTCAGATTTTTGGGCATTTGGCGTAAGCATGTATCAACTTATTCAGGGCGAAATTGCTTTTAGTGGAGAGGGTGGTCTTGGTCAATTGATCATGATGTCTTCTGGTGATCTTCCCTTGTCGGAAATAATTTCATTGAAAACTCCTTTTGCTCAGTATGAAGAAAATATTTTTCAATGCTTACAATTAAATCCTAGAGATCGAAAAATCATTGCACTTGGTGAAAAACAAATTGTTCCACCAGCTAAAGTAGTTGGAAAGAAAATCAGTAAAAATAACCCAGTAGTGAAGGCTATAAAAAGTAAAAATGAAACTCCTTCTTCATTGGGTTCATTGGGTTATCTGAAGAAAGCTGGACTTATCGGTGTCGTTTTGTTGTGCTGTCTGGTTGGCTTCGGTTTCTGGATGAGTCAAGAGCCTGTTGCGCCGATGCAGGAAGTTGCGGAGTCAAGTAATTATTTGGAATACTATCAATCCGCAGGTGATGAAGATGAAGAAGATTCCTTGCGAGAAGATATGAATGATGAGTTACAAGATCAAGATATCTCTAGCATAGTGAAATCGATGAACGATGTTTCCACTGAAGAAAAAGTTGCTTTAGATAGAGAAGAGCCATCATCATTTTCAGAGTCAAGCTCAAATGTTAGAATAGTCGCTTTCTCAGATGAAAGTGTAGAAGAGAAAAGCAAAGAGGTAGTTAAAGAAGATAATTATGTGCCTGTAGCGAATGAGAATACAGTAAGTGGAAAATTGAATTTTGATTATGGAAAAGGAAATTCTCATGAGCTTAAGGTTGACGAATTAATTCCAGAAAAAATTTCAGTGGAAAAGAATGCACCAATTGAAATTGAAGAAGAGAATTCAAAGGATGTAGAGGTGTTGATTGACACAGAAGATGATTTGATAGAAGCGAACTCCTCGTCTGATAATCAATCAAGTTCTGATGTTGGTGCGGCTGCGTTTAAAAAAGTAAATACAGTGCTGAATCAATCCTACTATATAAAAATCAGTCCTGAAAAATCCTATGGTTGTAGCGATAACATGAGGAAAGGAAGCGAATATAAGTTTGTAATCCAAGAAGATGTTCGAGTCAATGACCGCGTGGTTTTTACTAAAGGAAAAAACATCGTAGGAAGAATCACACAGATAAAGTGCTCATCAAAAGGAGTGCTTCAAAACATCGGTATCGATTTTAGAAATCATTTGCTCGACGATGGAACCATCATGCGATTCAATACCTTGAAATCTACCTAAAGAATAAAACAAATGCAGCTGACTTTGGCTTATCTGCTGAGAAAATTTATGTACTAGAATTTGTAGGGCGAAATGAATATGACTTTAAAAAATTTGTTTACGCCATTTATGAAAACCAAAATTAATAAACAAACCAAAAGACATTGATATGAAACAGTTGTATTTTAAATGTGTCATTATATTTTTAATATTTTTTATTTCTAAAACTTGCAATGCCCAAGTAGAGCTTGGACTCAAGCTTGGCTTGAACAATACATTGCCATCAGGCACTGAATTTGTTAACGCCAACAATACATCTTCTGACTTTGGGTACGATGCTGGCTTGGTGGCACATTTTCCATTGGGTAAAAGTGGCTTATTTCTATCTACTGGCGTTGGGCTGAGTAAGTTTAATTTTTCTAGCGACACAAAAGATCCTTTGTTGGCTGAAAGTATTGGTTGGTTTTTTGACACCAACAACAATGACTATTTTGATTTTGGAGAACCAGAAGCTTTTTGGGATGACTTAAATTATCGCAGAGAATACGAGTTGAATTCATTCAATGTACCAGTAGGATTGATGTATAAATTGATTGGTAAGAAAGTGAATCTCTACTTTGAAGGTGGGCTAGATTTTAATTATATCAACAAGGGAAATCTTGCCGTTAATTTGATGGATTCCAATGGAACATCAGAAAGCCCAAGTGCTTTATTTTATACCGAACAAGTTTTTACCTTTAGTTATTTGGATTTCTATCAAAACTCAACACCAGACCTTTTTCAATTGGTTTCTCATCAAAAAGAGAACTTATATTATGCCAATGAACTGTCATTTGGTTCTTCCGATGAAGACTATTTCAAAAACCTATTGATTTCAGCCAATTTTGGCTTGGGTCTTTACATTGATTTGTTTCATGGGGATATATATTTGGGAGCCAACTACCAACAAGGCTTGAATACTATTTCAAATACAAATGACATTGATGTTAATACACCCGATGCTTTTGGTCGTATATCTGTATCTGTTAAATATACAATTGATTTGGTCCTGTAAATACAGTATGTTTTCTTATTTATTATCTTAGATATATTAGAAATACCTCAATGATCATTTACTCATTTAGATTTTTTGTAGAGTGAGTAGAATTAGTATACTTCCACAACCCCGCATATACTTCTTGATTTTTAATTGAGGATTAGCTTAAGGCTTACACTTAATCTAAAAGTATTATGAGGATTAAAAAATTGAACTTGTATACCAAGTCCTTGGAGAAAGAAAAAAAATTCTTTACTGAAACACTTGGGTTTGGTTTGCACAAGGATAAGGAGACCACTTTTTCTGTTCACATCGGATGGACAGAACTTATTTTTACGGAGTCTGAAACGGCCCATCATTACCACTACTGTTTTTTGGTCCCATCAAATAAGCTAACAGAAGCCATGGCTTGGATGGAAAAACGCGTGGATGTAATAGAAATTTCTACAGGTAGAAAGATACATAGGTTTCAAGACTGGAATTCCGAGTCCTTCTATTTTCTTGATGCAAGTGGCAACTTGGCTGAGTTTATTGTAAGGTATGATTTGGACAATCAGATAGATCATAATTTTAGTATAGCAGATGTTTTGTGTGTCAATGAAATAGGAATGCCTACAATGAATGTAGAAGAGTGTAATGCCAAACTCTCAGACATTCTAGGGACGGCATTTTGGAAAGGTGATCTAGGGAGATTTGGTACACATGGAACCCAAGAAGGATTATTTCTTCTTCCCAACTATGAGCAAAAACATGTATGGTTTCCTACTTCCATTAGAATAAAGCCTGAACCATTTGAAATTGAAGTTGAGGTGGATGGTAAGAAGACTTATCTGAGATTTGTGAATTTGAATAAGTTTGCCATAATAAGATCTTAAGCTGTTTTCGAGAATGCTGTATCTTTATGTTAAATTTTCATAAAGAGATGAGCAAGTATATTCATACCACGCAAGAAGCCGGTAAACAATTCTACATGGATTTTCAAGACAAAGGAAAAGTCACCATGCTGAATTTATTAAAATTTAAAGAGACTGCCGATTATACTGATTTTCCTGATCTTCAGCCAAAGGAATTCATAAGCGGGGCGGAGGCATATAAGATGTATATGAAACACACGAAACCAATTTTGGAGGAAGCAGGAGGTCGAGTTTTGTATTATGGTAAAAGCAATCAATTTTTGATTGGCCCTGAAACAGAACAATGGGATATTATATTATTGGTAGAGCATGAATCTGTTGACAAGTTTATGGCATTTGCAAAAAATGAGGATTACCTGAAAACAATGGGCCATAGGACTGCGGCTTTGGAGGATTCAAGGTTGTTGCCGAGTAGTGAATTTTAAACAAATTGAGATAATAAGCTTTGATCTTTATCTTGATAAACACTTTTTCCATTGATTAGACAAATGTCAACTATGCCATTTTTAGTCTAAGATATGTCGGTTTTTATATTCACATTAAGTGCACAGACGTATATCTTTTCCAATGAAAATGAAGTATTGAGTAAGAAGGTCTATCCATTTCACTAAATTGCTGGAGTAAAAGGAATAAACCAATAGATGCTTTTTAATTCAGTGGATTTTGCCGTTTTCTTGCCGATAGTGTTTTTGCTCTATTGGTTTGTGGTCCAAAGAAGTATCAAGTGGCAAAATGCTTTGATTGTAGTGACGAGTTATGTTTTTTACGGTTGGTGGGATTGGAAGTTTTTGTCATTGATTGTAATTAGTACCCTTGTAGATTTTTTGGTAGGGAAGCAGTTGGGGAAACAAACAGGGAAGACTGAAAGGAAAATTCTACTTTGGATTAGCATCCTTGTCAATCTCGGTTTTTTAGCCTTTTTCAAGTACTACAATTTTTTTCTGGAAAACTTTATTACAGCATTTTCTTTCTTTGGTGCAGAAATAAAGGCCAACTCACTAAATGTCATTTTGCCTATTGGGATTAGTTTTTATACTTTTCAAACATTGAGCTACACGATAGATGTTTATAAAAACAAACTAAAACCAACCAATGACTTTGTGGCTTTCGCAGCATTTGTTGCCTTCTTTCCCCAACTTGTTGCCGGTCCGATCGAGCGGGCAAGCAATCTTCTTCCACAGTTTTTTTCAAAAAGGGTTTTTGACTATTCATATGCTACGGATGGCTTGAGGCAAATCCTTTGGGGTCTATTTGCAAAAGTGGTCATTGCAGATAATTGTGCCGTTTTTGCCAATCAGATTTTCAATAACTCGGATGACATGAATGGAAGTTCGCTGCTGTTGGGTGCCTTGTTTTTTAGCTTTCAGATTTATGGAGATTTTTCAGGATATTCTAATATCGCCATAGGAACTGCACGATTGTTTGGCTTCAACCTCATGCAAAATTTTGCGTTTCCTTATTTCTCTCGTGACATTGCAGAATTCTGGAGACGCTGGCATATCTCCTTATCAACTTGGTTCAGAGATTATCTATACATTCCGATGGGAGGAAGCAGAGGAACAAAAGCCATGATTGTCAGGAATACTTTTGTCATATTTATCATCAGCGGATTTTGGCATGGTGCAAATTGGACATTTCTTGTTTGGGGTGCCTTGAATGCAGTTTATTTTTTGCCATTGATATTGACACGTAGAAATAGAAAAAATATGGAAGTAGTTGCCAAAGGTAAATTATTGCCTTCTGTCAAAGATGTTATAGCAATTGCAGGAACGTTTGGATTGACAGTATTTGCATGGATCTTTTTTAGAGCTGAAAATATGGCCCATGCGATGAGCTATATTTCAAATATGTTTTCATCTTCTCTTTTTGAAACACCCAATTTTTTGTTTCGTATGGACGCATTAAAGGTCATGGGGATGGTGTTGTTGTTTGTGATGATAGAATGGTTTGGTAGAGAAGGACTTTATGGTATTGGTAATCTAAAGAAAAATATACGAAGACCTGTGCGGTGGGTATTTTACTATTTGTTGATCATTATGATTTATGTCTACATGAAGGACGAACAAGAATTTATATATTTTCAATTTTAATTGTTCATGAAAAGGTTTTTATCACAGCTACTGATTTTTGTAACCATTCCCATCATTTACTTTGGGAGTATGCATCTGATAAATAAGTACATTTATCAAAAACAAGGCATCGATGCGCATGGCAGCCGCCTTCTCATTGTGGGAGATTCTCATCCATTGCAAAGTGTCAACTCTGATGGTTTCGAAAGTGCTTTGAATATTTCGCAAGCGGCAGAACCTTATGTCGTTAGCTATTGGAAATTGAAAAAAATCTTAAAGACCAATCAAGTGGATACTGTACTGATTGGCTTTGCTGCCCATAATATTTCCGCTTACAACGATAATAAGTTCAATAAAGAAAATTCATATGAAATGTTCAAAAGGACTTATGCCATTGAGGATTTCCAAAGTGTAAGTAACAAATTGGAAATTGATTTTCAGGAATATTTTAGAGTCATGTTGCAAGAAACATGCTTGTATCCCAAGAATAATCATTTTCATTATTTGGGAAAAAATTTTATTTCAGAAAAGAGCCATGTTTCTAATTGGGAGAATGCAATCCAGCGCCATTTTTATATCGATCAACACGAGATCGGTGTTTCTGAACTCTCTATCCAATATCTGGATTCACTATTGACTTTATGTAAAGACAAGGGGATATTTGTTGGCCTTGTAAATACACCCGTACATCACGCTTATTTTGAAAACATCCCTGAAGCTGCCTTGGCTAGATATGAGGAGCTAAAGCAAAAGTATTTACAAGAAGATATTTGGATATTCGATAGGGCGGACAATGATTATCCGGATAATTGTTTCCTGAATGCTGATCATGCCAACATCCATGGTGCAGAAAGATTTACAAAGGAGTTGGTAGAACAGTTGAATATGAAAGGTGAATGAAAAATGAAACCTCTGCGCTTTCAAAAATCTAAGTTATTTTATTTCAAACCAACTCTCTTTCTCAGCATTCTGCCCGTCGAAATAATTAAAGGTGATTTCTTCCCCCGCATCAATATCACGAATGGCTTCAAATAATATCTCCTGATCTTCATATAATAAGATGGCTTTGGCATTGGGCTTGTCCGAGTGATTGTACAAAGAACCATTTCCTAGTAGGATGGCAGCTTGCTTTTGATCCTGGCCCCAGACGAAGTAATAATCGTGAAGCACAGTGTTGTGTATGATAGATACTTGCTCTTCCGGAATGATAATGAGTGGGCACACTTCTATAGTGCTTCCGGCCTCAATTTTGCCAGCTGTATAAATACATCTGCCTTTTTCCTCATCCTTCAGTATGTATAAGCCTGGTATCTGCTGCATTGCAATGTTATTATTAGATTAAGAATAAATAAATCATTTATTTTGGACAAAAATAAGATTATGTTACAGCGTATTTTTAAAATCCTTACAATTCTGATATTAATTTTGATGTTGGGATTTTTGTCCTTGGGTTTGTTTACGCCAAAAGTGGAGTATGAAACGGCTGGAGAGGTAGAGGGTGTTGTAGGTGATGTGTTTGAATGGTACAATGACAAGGACAAAATCAATCAATGGATTCCTTCTATTAAAAGTGTCAAGACTTTGAAGGAGACACAGAATGTAAAAGGCAGTGTCTATGAGATGGTCATAGACAATGAAGGAAATGAAATTACGATGGAAGAGAAAGTGTTGGACTACAAAGAGGACGAATTGGTCTCTTTAGAATTTGATGCGGGGGCGATGACAAAGATGGATGTATTTACATTTGCGCAAGCGGGGAAAAAAACAAAAATTTTAGGAAAGCATTCAGTGAAAGGCAACAACTATTTCTACAAGTGTATGTTCGCCATGTTTGGAAGCAACATGAAAGGAATTGATCAAGGCTATATGGATGCGTTTATTAAAAACTTTGAAGAGAGATGAAGAAAATATTGGTCCTGTGTACAGGAAATTCTTGTAGAAGTCAGATGATGCACGGTTACCTTCAAAATATGTCAGGTGACAAAGCAAAGATTTACAGCGCAGGAGTTGAAACACATGGAGTCAATCCATTTGCGATCGGCGTAATGGCAGAAGATAATGTACATATCCACGATCACACGTCCAATCATGTAGACGAATATTCAGAAGTAAATTTTGATCTCGTCGTAACTGTATGTGATCACGCGAAAGAACAGTGTCCAATATTTCCAAATGCCAAGGAAGTAAGACATCATGCATTTACCGATCCATCAGGAGGGGAGGGGACTGCCAAAGAGCTCATCGGAGCATTCAGAAAAACACGCGGAGAGATAAAAACATTTGCGCAAGCGTTGGTAGAAGAAATTTTATAATTATCATTTTGTGTAGGGTCAAAAAAAAAGTAGTTGCCCGACTGTTCGGACAACTACTCATCTATGACTACTATATATTACCGTGTTTATTTAGGAAGACCTGTAGGTCCCAACAAATCATAAAATTGATTTAGTTTTGGAAGAATGATGATTCTCGTTCTTCTGTTCATTGATCTTCCTTCTGTTGTATTGTTTTCAGCCAAGGCATTGTATTCACCTCTACCAGCTGCAATCAATCTATTGGGGTCAACTCCGTGACCTTTGTGTAAAGCTCTTACTACTGAAGTCGCTCTTTTTACGCTTAAGTCCCAGTTGTCAGTAATGCAAGAAGATCTCATCGGTACATTGTCCGTGTATCCTTCAACCATCACTTCAAAGTCAGGCTTAGATTGTACAATCTTTGCAATTTTTCCGAGCACATCATTGGCCTTAGGAGTAAGATTAGAGCTTCCACTACTGAAAAGCATTTTGTCTGAGATGTTGATGAATACGACCGTTTTGTCCACTTCAATGTTGATGTCTTCATCGGCAATTCCATCTCTCAATACTGACTTCAGGTTAACTGCTAATGCCAGGTTGATTGAGTCTGCTTTTGATTTTGCGTTTTGTAGAAGGTTTATATATTTATCTTTTCCTTCTAGTTGAGACAAAGTCTCTTTGATGTTGTCATTGGCAGACTGTGTAAGGACAGTAAGGTCTCCTACTTGAGTAGCTTGCTGGTCTCTTGCACTCTTAAGGTCTGCTACTTGGTTTTCTTTTTCAGTAAGTAGGGCTTTCATCTTATCTACTTCTGCTTGCATTAAGAGTTTGTCTTGGTCACATTCTCTTAATCTGTCCATATAATCATTTAATGATTCACCACATTCGCCAAGCTGTTGGTTGGCTACGTCTAGGGAAGTTTTGTGGTCAGCTTGAATCGCTGCTAATTTTTTCTTACTGATACAAGAAGTTGCACTGAGGCTGAATGCTATTAATATCAGTATTTGTACTCGAGTGTTCATATTATAGGTATTTTTAATATTTTATACAGACAAAAAGCTTGCCGAATTTTACAAAACAAAAAAAGAGATGAATATCACTATCCATCTCTTGGTATTAAACTATATTTTCTGAACGTTTATTATTCTTCGGCGCTGCCTAATGGCATCGCAAAGCCTGCATGTACTCCGATTCCGAAGTTTCTTATCTCTACATTTAAAAGTGGATCTCTCAACATGTCCGTAAAGGCATGTGTGTAAGAAACGCCAATATCAAATACTCCTGCTCCATATGGAATTTTGATACCACCCACAGCTTGTCCTGCCACTTCAACTCTATTGTAAATATCATTGGTCAAGTCAAGAGGAATTTCTCGTAAATTAAATTCTATTATTACTTGACCCCGAGGTTGTAACTCACCTTGCACCGCATAAGAAAATGCCGGCCCAAACTCGATATATGGTTGTACTGATTTACCACTATTGAAGGCAACATTCAACAATAATGGGACTTCTATGTAGTCAAGTCTTGTCTCCAATGATCCTCCTACTGGAATCTCCACATTGAAAACACTTACTCCTACCATCTCTTCTGCAATAAATCCTTTTCTTTTATAGTATACTCCTGAAGTAACTCCTAATCGATCGTCCAATCTATGGTGTATAGTAATTCCGCCAGTGAATGTATTCAATGGATTGATGTCTGGCGTAAGGATACTGGCTAGTCCATCAATGGAAGCCAATCCAAAGTTTGCTCCTATTCTTCCTCCCAATGTCGTCTGTGCATGTATTGATAATGATCCCATGACCATGAGTAACAATGCTAATATTTTAAACCTTTTCATATTAATGGCTTTAAGTGAATAATTAACTCAAAGTTCTATCCTTTGAACGTTAAGAGGTGTTAAGCATAGGTTACCACTTAACTAAAAATTTAAAGAATTGAATGACTTCTTTAACCCAAAGATAATGAAGCCCATTCAAGTATCATTTATTTGACGTCTGATTGTGGGATCGGACACTTTATGGCTGAATAATTATCAACACAAAACTTAGTCCTTCAATCCTCGTTTGATTTGTTTCATGGCCCAATTGTAGTGACTGACACTATTCATAATAAGGTAAGCCCCTAATGAGGTGCTGCCGGTCCATGAGAACTTTTTCTTTTCAAAGAGCTCCTCATCGCTATGCTTTTTTATAATTGCGTGCACATCATTGAATGAACTGTCGAGTAACTTGAGTCCTTTTGTTAGGCTGGTTTTCTGGTATTTTTTCCAGATGACCTGATTGAGAGCAGGAAGCGTTTTCCAAGTATAATCTTTGGATGGCATGTCTGGTTTGATATCATTCATGCCATCAGTATACCACTTGATCATCAATAAATGCCAGTGGTGCAGGTGTGTTACGATGTCTCGAATATTTTTATTTAAGCTGTCTTTGGAAAAGCTTTTGGTTTTATCTGAAGACGGAAGTGCCTCTATGAACAAGATGAGTTTTTCGTAGTTGGCTTTGCTTTGGTCAAGAAGTTCTTTTTTTGATTTAGGTTTAGGCATTAAGTAGCAGGTTTACTGCTAAAATACAAAGCCAAAGTCAATTCCTATTCTTGGTCTTAAGATGATGATATTTCCAATGGTATATGATGTTTGTAAATCAATTTGAATATTCGGGTCAGAGTTTAATTCTCTTTGAAAGTTTGCAATAAAAGGATGAAATTCTGTACTGATTATAAAAGAGAGATCGTTTTTGATGTTACGTGCATAGAGGGCTTTGATGCCCGGAGCTAGATTGAGCGATTGTCTGTTAATCGGAAAGTCGATGGAATTTGATGAAATGTTTTCTTCTAATTGAATATATCCACTTACAAGATAACCGAGGTGTAGTTGATTGGTAAAAGCTTCCCTCTTGGTAAGAGACTTAAAATATTCAATTTCTACAATGGCGTTACTCCTTTCCATTTGACTGCCCATGAACGGATCCCCATTAATAACATCAAATTTATCTTTGTAATAAGACAATTCCAATGCTATTTGGGAGACGTGTTCATTTGCGAAAGCGAGCTTACTCAACGAGATCTTATTGAAACTAGTCTTGTTGAAATTATAGGTCCTATCCCAGATTACTTCATTTCCAAAATCGCTGAATACGCCCAATTGGATGGCGGTTTTATTGAACGATCGAGTAGAAGAATCTGATTGTCCAATGGCATTTGCGCTGAAGGCAGTAAAATAAAGAAATGTGACTACTACAAAAACTCTTATTGTGGAGTTCATAATTGGAATTTTCTTTGGTTGTTCATAATACTATATGGACTACGAATATATGTATTTATTATAATTGCCTCATTTTGTTAACGCGCAAGCGATTTAACATTTCCGCAACTTACACGAGGTTTGTTGGTTTAGTTAGGGTATCGAACTTATTAAAATACCCAATGAAACTCGAATACTCAAGTATAAAGGACAATGATCGGCTTATAATTACGGATTTTGTTTGTGAGCCGGCTCAGGAAATGCTAAAGGAAAAGAATCTTTATAAGATATTATGGAGTAAAGATCAAGAGCTCAATTTAATGATTGATGGATATGAATTTGAACTTTGTAAAAACGAAGTAATATTTTGTACTCCCCTTAATGTGATGGAGATTCCAAAAGAAATTGAGGGTTTGTATTCATTTGTTTTTAATAAAGAGTTCTTTTGTTTGCAGACCCACGACCACCAAGTTTCTTGCAATGGTTTTTTGTTTTTTGGATCCTCCCAGCCACAGAGAATTAAGTTAAAGGAGAAAGAAATAAAACACTTTGATCATCTTCTAGAAAATTTCAAAGAAGATATTGCACTGAAAGATCATCTACAAGGTGAGATGCTTAGATCATTGCTAAAGCGAATGCTTATTATCTCAACGAGGATGATTAAGAACGAATTGCCTCAACCTGAGATTACCAATAGCCATATGAATACCATCAGAGAATACAACCTTTTGGTGGAGAAACACTTCAGGGAATTACACCATGTAAAAGATTATGCCAATCTATTGTTCAAGTCACCAAAAACTTTGTCCAATATATTTCCTAAATACAGCGAAAAATCGCCCATAGAGTTTATAAATGACCGCATTTTATTGGAAGCGAAACGATTGTTGCTTTATTCCGACAAATCGGTAGAAGAAATCTCTATTGAGCTAGGATACAAGGATGGCGGGCATTTTTCCAAGTTTTTTAAGAAACACGAAGGTAAAACGCCTACTGTTTTTAGAAAATCCAAGCGCACAATTCAATAAATTTTTAATTAGGGACATATTTACAAGTTTAAGGGAAAAATTGACCACACAAAGGAATAAAAGGAAGTACATCTTTGCATTGTTAATTGATTTTAAACATTAAATAATAAAAAATGAGAAAAGGAATCGTAATGCTAGTAGCATTTTTTGCAATTGGAATTTCTGCTGTAACAGCACAAGTGCAACAAGTAAATTTGGCACAAGAACCAGGTGTAATTACAACAGAAAGCCTCACACTAGCGGCAGGTGACTACCAATTCAATATTGCAAATACCAATGTAGAAACAGAAGTAGGATTTGTAATTGTACCAAAAGGAAAGTATGAAATGACTGACCACATCAAAGAAGGTTACGTAAAAGCACCAGTAAAAACTGGATCAAGCTCAATGACTAGCGTAGTGTCTCTTCCAGCAGGTGAATATGAGTACTTCTGCCCATTGAACAACACACCAAAGTATAGTTTGACTGTTGTTGATGATGTAGAAAAAATTACTCTTGGTCAAGTTGAAGGTAAGTTCATGGTAAAATCTATGGAATTGTCAAAAGGATCATACCAGTTTGAAATTATGAACAACGGAGTTGATCATGAAGTTGGATTCGTACTTGTGAAAAAAGGACAGTATGAAATGACGGATCACATCAAAGAAGCTTACGTTAAAGCACCAGTTGCTAACGGATCAAGCTCAATGACAGGAATCGTTGATTTGGAGCCAGGAATGTATGAGTATTTCTGCCCATTGAACCCAACTCCAAAATATACTATTAAAGTTAGTGAATAATTAAATCCTAACATTAACCTATTTAATCAGAAGGCTGAAGACATCATTGATGTTTTCAGCCTTTTTTTTGCTTGACAGATAATTTGTGTCACTTACTCACTGTATATCCTTAAAATTATCTTCAAAGTACTTGACCCATTCTCCATCGATTAGTTTTTCTCCATGTTCACGGAATCCTTCTTTGGTTTTCTGAAAGATGTAACGGTTTTCGTCATTCGGTGAAACGATCAATTTTCCATCGATAAATTTTGCAGGAGACTGACTGCGTCCGTTCTCGTAATAAGGGTTGTAATAATACGTTTCATCTTTTTCATCATAGTAGATAACCGTATGCAATTGTAGTGCTTCCGAATGCAAGTCTATGGTAATGATGCTTTTGTTTACCGCATATTTAATGGATTGATAAGCAGGAATCTCCGTTTCTAATTTTCCATCCTTGAAAGTAGAAGCAGTGCCTACCCATTCACCGACCATGTATGCAAGGTCATTCATTTTTTCTTGTTTGATGGATTGTGCTGTCATAGTTGTGGTGTATAGTAATGTGATAATGATGAGTATGTTTTTTAGTTGTCTCATAAGTTGTTTATTTTCCTTCTAATAGGCTCTTAATAATATAAGGAACTTGTTCTTTGTCAGTGTATATGTCATGATCTCCGTTTATGATTTCATGTTTGTCTTTCGCAAAAGTATTTAGCCAGTTAGCGCTTGGTTTGTTGCTATCATCTTTTCCATAAAAAAGTTGAAAATCGCAATTGGGGCTTTTGGATTCTTCTCTGAGTCGGGTAGAAGAAATGGCTATTAATTTTTTAATCGGCAGACCTTCGAGTGCGGCTTTCCAGGCCATGATTCCGCCGATGCTGCAGGCAATATAAATTTGAGGTTCTTTTTCTATTCTGATTAAATTTTGGATGCCATGGTCTATTCCCGTTTCTATGTAAGCTTGGTGCAAACTTTTTTCATCCCCGTATCTATTGGGATCAAGTTGACCTAGCTTGGTGGCATCGTAAAACTTGATTTTATAATGTGAAAGAAGGGCGTGTTGGAAGTTGTTTAACCAAGCTGATTTTTCAGCGCCCCACATATCCGAGATAATGATGATTTCTGGTTTCAAGTCACTTTGTTTTTAGTTGGATTTGTCTCCGAGTGCAATATGCTAGAACTTAAAGGTTAATCAATAAAATACTTTAAAATTCTTTTTTAAAAATAAATCATAACGGTTGCAGGACGTCTACCTTGCCAATCAATCACAGTTTTTATTGCTGCAGTAAACATTGTATCTTTATTACATGATCAGACTAGTTACAATTTTTACAATTGCATTTTTAACCCCCATGCTAAGTTTTGCTTCTATCTATTATGTGTCTACCTCAGGCAATAACAATAATGCAGGAACAAGCACGAGCAATGCCTGGTTGACCATTCAATATGCGATTGACAATGTAAGTGCAGGAGATGAAATACAAGTATTGGAAGGAATCTACACAGAGTTGGTTACATTCAATAATTCTGGGAACGCTTCCGATGGTAAAATAATACTCAAAAACTATGGCAATGATCAACCAGTAATTGATGCATCTGGGCTCGGCGTTGGACTTTATGATATGGTAGGGATCATTAAAATCGAAGACCACGACTTTATCGAGATTTCAGGGTTTGAATTGCGAAATCTTACAACATCTAGCGACGGTTTGTTTCCTTCAGGAATTTGGGTGATTGGAGATTCTCATGATATCGATATCAACAACAACAAAGTGCATGGTATTCAGCACAATAGTATTATGGGAGGTGCGCACGGTATTGCAGTATATGGAACAAAGGCCAATGGTGACATATACAATGTAAAAGTAAATGGAAATGAAATTTATGACTGTATTTTGGCTTATAGTGAATGCTTGGTCCTGAACGGTAATGTTAGAGATTTTGAAGTCAATTATAATAAAGTGCACGATAATAACAATATTGGAATTGATTTTATTGGGCATGAAGGGACTTGTCCTGATCCTGCCCTTGATCAAGCCAGAGATGGCGTCTGTATCGGTAATTTGGTGTACGAGATTGATTCGCGAAACAATCCTGTCTATGGGGGAGATGCCAATGCTGGAGGAATATATGTCGATGGTGGCAAAAATATTTTGGTGGAGCAGAATGAAATCCATAACACCAATCTTGGGATTGAGATTGCTAGCGAATGGATCAATCAGATGACCAGTGAAATTACCGTAAGGAATAATTTCGTTTACGATTGTCATGTGGTTGGTTTGGCCATTGGTGGATACGATGATTTGAGAGGAGAGACTCGGAATTGTCATATTGTGAACAATACTTTTTATGGCAATGATACGGATGCTGTCGGATGGGGAGCCGAGTTGCTTGTTCAATTCTACTGTTACGATAATGTAATTAAAAACAATGTGTTTCACGCCAAGCACAATGGAGTCCAAATGGCTTATTGGAATCCTACTGGCAGCAATAATGATTTTGATAATAATATCTACTTCAATACGGGGGATGCTGGATTTAGTTGGCAAGGTAATTATCATCCAAGTTTGGCAAGTTTACAATCTGCAACTGGTCAGGAGACCAATAGTTCATTTCAAGATCCATTGTTGATTGATGGAGCCAATGGAGACTTGAGATTATCTAGCAATTCGCCATGCATTGATGCAGGCGTAGATTTTGATTCTTCCATTATTGGAGAGGAGGACTTTGACGGTGTTGCGAGAGTGGTAGGTAGTGGTATTGATATTGGCGCAAGTGAGTATTTTCTTACTACAAATACCCATGTACTAACCAGTGCAGATTGCATTGAGGTTCTACCAAATCCATTTTCGGATTTGGTATATGTGAGTGGTGAATTTGAAGATTACACGATTGAAGTATTAGATGTAAGTGGGGCTACTGTTATGGATCTGACAGGGTCTGTCAGCCCTATCACCATCGATTTAAGTTCGCTTGGATCTGGAATATATTTTTTAAGACTGGAGCATACTACCGACCCACAAGTCTTTGTTGAGAAGATCATTAAGATGTAGAAATGTTATTTTGTCCAAGGTTCTTTTAGTACTGCATTGCTGAATACTTTTCCATCAAAAATGCTCAATCCTTTCCATGTACCAAACCAGATCTGTCCTTTGTGGTCTTCAGAAATACTTAGGACCCCATTCGTGGTCAGTCCATTTTTTTCTGTGTAGTTGGTAAATGTTTTTCCATCAAATTTGTACACTCCTACATGTTCTACTGAAAACCAAAGGTTGTCATTTTTGTCTATGCAGAAATTATAAGCCTCTTCTCCTTCAATGATTCCATCAAGGGTAAAGTTTGTAAAACGGGTTCCGTCATACCGCGTAACTCCTCCATTATAAGAGCTTATCCAAATGTGCCCATCGCTGTCTTCAATAATATCAGCCACATGATTATCTGGTAAACCTTCTGCCATTGTCAGGTGGTTAAACTCGTTTCCGTTGAAGGTTGTAATCCCATAACCATCGGTTATAAACCATAGTTTTTCATTATTGTCTTGGAATGTTTTAATAATCCTAGTGGTCGCCAACATTGCTCTGGCACCTGAAATATTGGCTCTAGGAACAGGAAAATGTGTGAAGCTATCATTTTCAAAAATAAAACTTCCACCATTGGTTGAGGCCCAGAGTTTATTCTTTTCATCCATCATCAGATCCCAGATTTCATTGTCCTGTTCGTTTTCACTTATTGGAAAATGGTGGTAGGATTGACCGTCGTATTTGATTAATCCTTCAGAAGTGCCTAAGTAAATATTTCCATTTTTATCCTCTATAATATCTCTTACTGCCCCACCAGGGAGATTCTCATTTAACGACACATTAATGAGTTCAGAACCATCGTATTTAATAATTCCATTTCCATTGGTGCCAAACCAGTAATTGCTTTTTTTATCCTGATGCATGGTCCATACAAATTCTCTGACCATTCCATCTAGGTTGGTATGGATTTGGGGAAAGGTAGTTTTTACTTTTTTACTTTCTTCTTGCGTAAGTGCCGCTTGCTCGTTGACAATAATTTTGTTGGAACTATCAGATTTAGATATTTGCCCTGAGCAAGAAATACAAAGTAGACTTATGATCAGTGTGAAACTTGTAATGAATTTGTAATGCATTGATGTGTGTCTGTGTATGAGATTATTGAAGTTTGTTCAGATTGCTAAAAAGCAATTCGTGTTGCTCTTTGAAGACTTTACGTAAGAGAAACTTGATCGGTAATATCGTATTGAATTTTATATTTTCTCTGACTTCCGTCAAATGTTCTCTTTCTGCTAATTTGAAATGAAGTTCAATTTTTACAAGTCGAAAAACGGTCGCATAAATCGAAACAGTTTTATTGCTTTCGTTCTTTTGTAAAGTTATCGGATAGGTAAAAGGAAAAGGAATAAAACCAAACTTTAGAGTTTCGTGCACTTTGTAGGATTGATCGCCCGTCTTTACGATTTTCGAAATGATCGGATGAATAGCCGTGAACTTATCCATATCAGTTAAATATGCGTACACAGTGTTTATGTTTTGATGTACTTGAAAGTCAAGTTCCATATTTTTTTAAAGGAGTTATTGTATCTACAAGTTAGTTGGAAATATTTTCATATTAATTGAAGTGGTTGTTAAAATGATGTGAATGGAAAGAAAGAAATTTTTTAATTCAAAAAAGCCCTTTGTGCTACACGACAAAGAATTCGTCCACTATTTCATGTTGCAATTAATGACTCGCTCTTTGTAAAATTTCAACAATGTAGCAACCTCATCATAGTTTTCGTTTTTCACCTTAATATCTGTTAATCTTGGCAAGTGTTCGGCAAAAAAGATTTCATTGTTGGCCATTTCAAACAGGTTGCTGGCGAAGGAATGAGGGTATGGAAATTTTTTATCGATTTCCAGGATCACATCAGCTATTTTTTGAATCAATACTTTATAATTCATGTAGAAGCCATGCTTATTTTCTTCATCTATATTTTTGGTGTGGTAGGCTTTTGAAGATTCAGTAATGATGATGCGGTGAAGCTTTTGTTCGTTTACAAAATCTACAGAAGGATTTTCTTTTGTAGCATCTACGATATTGTCGATGATCAAGTCTAGCTTTCGGTTTGGATCGTCAATGTTATTGGTGTTGTAGTCAATTAAGTAGGTTACCCAATTCCAATACCAAACCACCAAAAACAGAAGAAGAAGGTGTTTGTTTTCAAAATATCTGTACAATGAGGTTTCATTAGAACCCATTTCTTTGGCCAATTTTTTAAAGGTAAATGACTCAAAACCGATTTCAGCCATTAAAATGATGCTATGACTGATAATTTTTTTCCCCAGCTTACTCTGTAGCGGATCCTTTAAATACAGGCCTTTCGGTATGGTTAGGTCAGACATAATGAACATAATAGTACAAAGTAAGACAATACGACAAAATTTTTAGTGAATCGGACAAACATTTTTGTGCCCTTTGCTGTTAGTTATACTTTATTTACTTTCAGAAATGTTAGTATTACTTACATTTATTTTTATGTTTGCACAAAAATTTTAATTAATGAGTACTTATTTTAAGAGTTTGAAGAATGATTTACCGGCTTCCATTATCGTATTTTTGGTAGCGGTACCTCTTTGTTTAGGAATTGCATTGGCATCAGGAGCACCCTTGTTTTCTGGTATTATTGCAGGGATTGTAGGAGGAATTGTATGTGGGGCCTTAAGTGGTTCTCAATTAGGAGTAAGTGGACCAGCTGCTGGATTGGCAGTAATTGTATTGACTGCAATACAAGATTTAGGTGCATTTGAAACTTTTTTATTGGCAGTTGTATTTGCTGGTGTTTTTCAATTTATACTAGGTGTTTTGAAGGCTGGTATCATTGGGTATTATTTTCCTGATTCTGTAATCAAAGGCATGTTGGCTGGAATTGGAGTCATCATTTTCTTGAAGCAGATTCCTCATGCTTTCGGATATGACAAAAATCACGAAGGGAGTTTGGCATTTGTTCAGAATGACGGCCATAACACTTTTAGTCAGTTCTACTATATGCTTGAAAGTATCACACCGGCTGCATTGATTATATCGTCAGTATCTTTGTTTATTCTCATTCTTTGGGAACAAAAGTTCATGAAAAATATCAAGTTGTTCAAGATGATCCAAGGACCTTTGGTTGTTGTTGCATTGGGAATTATCTTAAACTTGGTTTTTGCTGGTTCAAATATGGCTTTGTCTTCAGATCAAGTAGTATCCTTGCCTGTAGCTGATAGTATTGCTGGATTTTTTAATCTGTTTACTTTCCCAGACTTTACGCAGTGGAATAATCCTCAAGTATATACAGTAGCGATTACAATTGCGATTGTAGCATCTTTAGAAACTTTGTTGTGTCTTGAAGCAACAGATAAATTGGATCCACAAAAAAGAGTGAGTCCTGCCAATAAAGAATTGAGAGCTCAAGGTGTCGGTAACCTAATTTCAGGATTGATTGGTGGTCTTCCGATTACACAAGTAATTGTAAGAAGTTCCACCAACATTCAGTCAGGTGGTAAGACCAAGATGTCCGCGATTATGCACGGTGTTATCCTTTTGGGTAGTGCGATGTTGATTCCAGCTGTATTGAACTTAATTCCACTTTCAAGTTTGGCTGCTATCTTGATTTTGGTTGGATACAAATTGGCAAAGCCTGCTTTGTTCAAATCAATGTATAAGACTGGATGGACAAACTTTATTCCATTTATAATTACAATAGTGGCAATCGTATTCACTGATCTTTTAATGGGAATTGGTATCGGAATGGCTGTGGCGATTTTCTTTGTATTGTATGAAAATTACAGAAAACCATTTTTCTTCGAGCAAGATCAGGAATTGGGCGAAAGTGGAAACTTTACACTTAAGCTTTCAGAAGATGTTACTTTCCTAAACAAAGCAAACATCCAAAGAGCATTGCAGATTATTCCAGAAAATAGCACGGTAACCATTGATGCTTCTAAATCAATCAACATTCACCATGATGTAATTGAAATCATTGAAGAGTTTGAAATAAACGCACAAAGTAAAAAGATCACCGTCAATATTATCGAACGCGAGCAAAAAGGAATTACAAATTCTCCAATGGCGATTTTGGAAAACACAGTAAAAGATTTTAACCTAGAGCCAGAAATGGCAAATTAAAACAAATAAATATGAATACATTTTCGAATAATCTAACACAGACCAAAGATTCTCAAAGTGCACTTTCCCATAAGGATGCTGTAGCTATTCTTAAGGAAGGAAACCAACGTTTTGTTGACAATAAACCTTTGGAGAGAAATTTACATGCGCAGATTGCTGACACCGCAACAGGACAATATCCATTTGCAGCAGTAGTTAGCTGTATTGATTCAAGAATTCCTACTGAGATTATTTTTGATCAAGGAGTTGGTGATATTTTTAATGCGAGAGTTGCTGGAAATTTTGTCAATGTCGATATACTTGGTAGCTTAGAGTTTGCATGTAAACTTGCAGGCTCAAAAGTGATTGTTATCATGGGTCATACTTCATGTGGCGCAGTCAAAGGTGCTTGTGATCATGCAGAATTGGGCAATTTAACTGCCATGTTGGGCAATATTAATCCTGCTTTGGACGAAGTTGCAACAGATGAAGGTGTTGATAGAACTTCTAAAAACCTTGATTTCGTTAACCAAGTGGCAGTCAAAAACGTTCAACTTAATATCGCACGATTAAAAGCGGAAAGCCCTGTGTTGAATGACATGATCAACAACGGTGAAATCGATGTAGTCGGTGCGATGTATGACGTTAATTCAGGAAGTGTTACCTTTTTATGAGAAAAATAATCAGTTTTTTAGTTGTTCTATTCATGGTACCTTCCATGATGCAAGCCCAAGAAAGTAATCTTGGTAATTGGATTTTGTTGTTCGGCAATAAAAAGTTTGCCGACAAATTTAATTGGCACCACGAAGTTCAATATCGTAACTATAATGCGGCAGGTGATCTTGAGCAATTATTGTTACGTACAGGAATAGGGTATAATGTAGCAGATAATGCCAACTTATTGTTGGGTTATGGATTTATCAGAAGCGAAAATTATACAAGTCCTGACGACAAAGCCATTGTCAATGAACATCGAATCTATCAGCAGTTTATCACCAAACAAAAACTAGGTCGTGTAAGCTTGCAACATAGATATAGATTTGAACAACGATTTGTGGAGGATGTATTTAGAATGCGCTTTAGGTATTTTCTAGGTATGAATGTATCCCTCTGGAAAGACGAGTCAACTCCTAGAGAGGTTTATTTCTCCATGTATGATGAAGTATTCTTGAACAGCAAGCGCGAAGTGTTTGATAGAAATCGATTGTATGGCGGTTTCGGATATCGCTTAAACGCCAACTTGCGATTTGAAGCAGGATATATGAATCAATTTTTAGCGAACGGGAATAGAGACCAAGTAAACTTGGTTTGTTTTTTCAGTTGGTAAATATTGATTATTAAGTTTGAAAGGGTGTTGGTTTTTTAGACCAACACCCTTTTTTATTGTCGTAACCTTTTATTTCCTCAATTTCCCATTGGTGTTATACTTCCATTCGTATCTATATGATAAACAGCAATGCTTGTATCCAATCTAATGTCTGTTTCTGCTAGATTTTTAACACTCGTAATCTCTATTTGCTTATAGTCTGCAGAAATTTTTGAATGCCAGTAGTCAATATCGTAAGAATCATAAATTCCTCCTTTCAAATTGATTTGATCAATCAACTTAAAATCATTTTTAGAAAAAGTCATAAGCTCGATAGAAGGAGAATATTTTCCTTGTTTAGTAAGAAGCATCTGAATATGCTCATCCTTTTCAATAAGGGACAACAGCGTTTTGTATTTTCTTTCTTCTCTTATTTTTACACCTTTTTCTATGGTAATGGTTCTTTCTTTTTTGTTCACAATCGGATTTGTGTTTCTTCTCTTGTCGAATTTTATTTCTTCATCAGGAAACATTTTTTGATAGACAGGAAGAGGTATGCTGTTTTCATAATATTCAGATATCCTCATATAATCTTGAAATGGAAGGCTGTCGTTCTCGATAGAGGTGATACCTTGAAGTTTACAGACTTGCTGCAATGCATTTATGGTTTCTTCTGGATTCAGATTGATGAATTGCTGATCTAATGCTTCCTTTTTTAGATTGATCGAGTCGTAATCAATGGTGATGGTCTTATAATCTAATGCTACGTTTTCGTTTTCTTCCGAAGTCTTTGGTTGTGTAGCTGCGTTTTGCTTAGTGGTTTTTGGGTTGCAACTTGCAGCGATAGTACAAAGAAAAAATATTGTGAAGGTATGATTGAAAGAAGTTCTTGAAAGCATGTTTTTATTTATTTGGCCAGCAGCCCATCTTTTTGGTATGCTTTGATTGCAGTCTTCATCATCTTTTTGATTTCCTTCTCAAGATCTGCATCAAGATATTTTACATGGAAACAGGACTTTCCTTTTTTGAACTTGGTCATTGTTTCAGATAAATCATCAAATAGGTCTGCATGGGTATACGCTGGGAAAAAATAAAATCGTACATCCTTTGCTTTTGGGACGAGACTTGAAAAATAATATCCGTCCACCATTTTCTTCCCTTGTTGGGCCTTGATTGTTCCACTCAATTCAAAATTTCCTGGCTTGTCTACCTTTACTTTGAGTGGTCCTAAAAATGCTTCTTGGATTGATTTTAACTTCTCCCTGATTTCATTTACATCTGTAGTCTTCATGTTTTTTTTTATTCACCTGAAACAAGCTACAGAATAATTTCGAAAAAACAAACATCCGCATCTTGATAGTGCTCTGGCAATCCATTGCTGTCTTTTAATTTTCGCATCCCCAAGAAAGAGAAACCCGCCTCACCATAGTAATTGATTAGTTTTTGATTGTTGCCACAGGTGTCCATCCGTATGAATTTTTTTCTTTGTGACTTGGCATAGGCGGTTGCCCAAGTTACTATCTTCTTTACCAAAGCCATTCCTTTAAAATCAGGATTGGCTGCAATGCGGTGAATATAAACTGCCTCGTCAATATTTTTTTCTTCCCAGATCAATGGATCACTAAAGGCAGTTGCCCAGACTCCAGCTATCTGATCACCTACCATCAGTTTCCATTGCTTCTTTTCCATGATTTCTCTTTGTACCATTTCTTTTTCGAAAGTGGGCCATACATTGCTAGGGATAAGTTGTCGCTGAAGCTCAGTCGCTTGTTCGTATAGGTGAAAAATGGTTGGAATATCTTTAGTAGTGCTGTTGTGGATGATCATGACTATTATGATTTGTGCTTATGAGATCTCAATATTTTTTGAAAATGAATCTGACTCCCATGGTCGCTGCAACGGTATATATTAATTCAGGTTGCCGCCTCAATGCTCCCAATCCAGAATTTGGTCCACCAGGATTCAGAAGATAAGCAGTTGGTTGAATGTCAATGAAGAAATTAATCCATTTATCATTGGAAACTGTTTCAAGGCCAAATACCGTAGCCATTCCTAATTCTGATTTTTCTTTGGGTTTCCTGAGTGATAAGCCTCCACCATAATACCAGTATAGATTTTCTAGATTGGTGTCGTGGTGGTAAGTGACATTTGCCGAAGTAAACAAACCATCCCAATCACCAAGAAAAAATCCTGTGCTCACATTCAAGGCAATTTCTGAATTGAAAAAGTGCTTGTAGTCTGCTTGAAACAAATTGCCAATTTTCAATCCTGCCGAAGCACCATAAGGTTTTTCATACTTGATTATTTCCTCTTGTGCATTAGAGCCAAAAGATAGAGTAAAAAGAAAAAACAAAGTAGTGATATGTTTCCATCGATGATTCACTGTAGTAAAGATACTAAGTCATCGATGAAAAATAAACCGGACACCAAATGATATAACGACTGTAAATTCTAATCTTGGATCGGAAAAACTTGAAAAAGTTGAACTAGAACCTGTATTGAATTGCAATACGGGTGCAATTTCTCCATGAACAGTAAAGCGATTACTTAAAAATATATTTTCTGCTCCTACTGGAAACAATATTCCATGCGCATCAAACCCAGTTCCAATTCGAGTCATAAAACCTCCGCCATAATAGGAATAGAGATTTTCCCAATTGGAAGTTGAATGAGTAATAAGTTTAACAATTCCATATGTACCTTGTTGCTGGGTGTCCGAAAAGAAAAAAGATCCGACATTTGCTTCTATTGCAATGTCATCAAATACAAATGCCTTGTAGCTAACATTAAGAAAATTTCCGAGTGCTCCTCCCATAGATTGCTTGTAATAGATCGGAGGATTCTCTATTTCTTGTGCATCTGCTGAATTCAAACCTACCAAAAGTACAAGCAAGCACAATAAAGTTTTAAAAACTTTACTGTTGTTGAAATTACATGGCAATATGATGAAAGTACTTTTGATCGTATGTCTTTATTCTCTTTGTTCTTTAATAAATCCCAACATGAGTAATAGCCAACCTACCATGAAAAACAATCCACCAATAGGTGTGATAGGTCCTAGAATATTGGTGAAAGAAATGTCTGTCAATGCTTTGGTTGTAAGCAAATAGATGCTTCCTGAAAATAATAGTATTCCTACTAAAAAACAAAAGGTAGCCCAATAGAAAAATTTTGATTTGTGAATCCTGAGTAGTATTAGCGACATCATGGCAGCAAGTGTATGATAAAATTGGTAACTGACTCCAGTTTTATAACTCAACAATGAAGCTGCAGGAATTTTATCCACCAAGGCATGAGCACCAAAGGCTCCAATGACCACAGCAAGCAATCCAGAAAGTGCGATCAAAATCGACAGTCGTTTAATCTTTTTATTATTTATATTTTCCAATCTACAGGTGTTTTGTTTTGCTCGATAAGATAATCATTGGCCTGTGAAAAATGTTTGCTACCAAAGTAAGCACCGCGGGCGAGAGGAGAAGGGTGTGCTGCTTCCAACACCAAGTGCCTTTCGATATCAATCAACTGCTTTTTGTTTTTCGCAAAGTTTCCCCAAAGCATAAAAACAAGTCCTTGTTTTTTTTCAGATAACAGACTAATAACCCGATCGGTAAATTGTTGCCATCCTATCTTTCTATGCGAACCCGGACTTTTGTGTTCCACCGTCAACATGGCATTCAATAGAAAAACACCTTGTTGGGTCCATTTGGTCAGGTCTCCATGCAATGGTATTTCTAGACCTAAGTCAGTCTTCATTTCTTTGTAAATATTCTTTAATGAAGGCGGAACTTTGACATCTTTGGGAACCGAAAAACACAAGCCCATGGCTTCTTCAGGATTGTGGTATGGGTCCTGTCCTAAAATGATCACTTTGACTTCATCCCAAGGTGTTTTGTTGAACGCGTTAAAAATCAATGGTTGAGGAGGGTAGTGTACTTTGCCTTCTGATGTTCCGATCCTTAAAGTTTCTTGCATACTGATGAAAAAATCTTTTTCAAACTCACTGGATAGGATTGCTTTCCAGCCTTCTTCTATTTCATTGATTGCGCTTTCCAATGCTTATAATTTTTGTTGAAGGTACTTCAAAATTGGTCATAAAAAAAAGGAAGAATTTATATTAAATTCCTCCTTTCTAAATTGGATTAGTCCCGGCGAGCCGGATATCTTTATGCTTGTTCTAGCGACTTTTTTAATCTTGCAAGTTCGTGGTGCGTTTCAAAATGCTTCTTTTCCCAGTATTCTAGGTCCGTTTGAATTTTGATGTTTTTAGCACGCAATCTTCTGTTCTGAGAAGATATATCATTGATCTCGCTGTTCTTTTGAAATTGCTTTTCGAGGCTACCTTTCATATCCCCATTTTGCTTGGTCAATTTCTCTACTTGTTCTGTCAAGCTCTTATCACTCTTTCTTAACGCCTCAAGTTCTGTTTTGTACCCTTTGATCGCATCTTTTTCTACTTGCATCTTTCTTTTGTAAGACTCAAACTCTGTTTTTAGTCTTTCAAATCGAGTATTGGCTCTTTCTTTTTCAGCATTTACGGTGGAAGTTTCTGCTTGTGCAGCCACAATTTCCTCTTTTAGTCCTTTAATTTCAGCTCTTTCGCTGTTCTGTCCAGACACAACTTTTTGATTTAACTCCTCATACTTTGTTTTCCAGCTGTCTCTTTCGTCATGCGATTTTGACAAGCTCTTCTGAGCGCGACCTAAGTCTTTGGTAGCTGTTTCATGCTCTTTTGTAAGTGCTTCTAACTGAGACTTGTAGTCCGTACCGCCAGTTTTTCCAAGTAAATGTTTTAACAGAAATCCAACGATAAATGCAATCCCTAAATAAATAACCAGACTTGCTGTGGATAACATCATAGGTTTTGGTTTAAATCGATTATATGCCAAAGATGGTAATATTATGACTATTTATATGTATTAAGTAACGATTTTATCTTCTAGAAATCTCCAATTAACGTATAATCCCGCCGATTTTGCCCATCTTTATATCGTGTCTAGTCTGCAGAAAATAATTCCCTATATTTTATACGGTTTGCTCCTTTTGTGGAGTCTCAATGATATTTTCTTTTGGGATACGGTACAGCTGGCATCCAAGCATGGCCATTTCTTTTTTGAAAATAATTTGATGTTCAGTTTTTTACCTGATGATATCAATAGTGGCCATATTCCTGCATTTGGATATTATCTCGCTTTGGTCTGGTCGATATTTGGCAAGACATTGGTCGTTTCTCATCTGGCGATGTTGCCTTTTGTGATGGGCATTGTTTATTTTTCTCAGAAGTTGGTGTCACTCAGTTTTTCTGGACCTTTGTTTTTTCTTTCCTTGTTGGTTGTTTTGTCAGACCCAACCCTAGTAGCGCAGATTGGTCTTGTATCTCCGGATGTTCCTTTGATTTGTTTTTTCCTAGCAGCTTTTTACTATCAAAAACAAGGCAAAGTTGTGCTTAAAGCCTTGTCTCTTTTGGCTTTGGTTTTGATGAGCATGAGAGGTATGTTTTTGGTTTTTGCATTCTTTCTTTTTGAGTGGGGCATACAAAGACAATCATTGCGTAAATTGATTCGTGTGTATGCACCTGCGGTTTTGATCGCAGGTTTGTATTTTGTTCTTCACTATTTTTCCAAGGGTTGGTTTGCCTTCCATAGTGATTCTCCTTGGGGCGCGAGTTTTAGTTTTGATAGCGTGCAGGATATGCTTAAAAAACCAATCATTATTTTCTGGCGATTGATTGATTTCAACCGGTGGATTCTGTTTCTAGTCGGAGGATTTTTTGCGTATAGATTATTTAAAGCCGATCGCAAGTTGTACATGATTACGAGTGATCTTTATTTGTTGGGGATCATAACGGTCATTTTTGGCCTGACTGGTGTGTTGTTTTCTGGTTTGACGGCACATAGATATTTTCTTCCGATGAGCATCATGTTTGCTTTTTATTTTCTACGGATGGTCCATGTTGCTGAGATAAAACTCAGAACGAAAAAAATCATATTGATAAGTACTTGCTTGGTCTTATGGGCAGGACATTTATTGATTTATCCAGCTCAGATTGATCAAGGTTGGGATGCCTCATTGGCACACAAGCCATACTTTACTTTGCGTTCTCAGGCAGTGAATTATTTGTCAGAAAATAATATTGGTCATGATCAAGTGTGCACTGCTTTTCCTGATCTTGCTCAAGGCAAATATTACTCCTTGGGAAATGATGAAAATACTTTCCAACGAACAGACAAGCTTACATGCGACTACATCCTTATTTCAAACATTCACAATGAAATTGAGCCGGCTGATTTTAATAATTATGAGTTGGTAAAGGAATGGAAATCTTTTAGGGTTTGGTATCGATTGCTGCGGATTACTCAATAGTTATATTTTCTGGATCATGATTACATAAAAAAACAAGCAAGGAAAATAGCCGATGATTTTGCCTCAGTCTATTTTATGTTTTTCAAGATTGTAATAAATACCAAGAAGTTCTCGAAAGTAATTATCGAAATAATTTTTTAATAAAATGATTGTAAACAT
>CALFDU010000104.1 GCA_937950315.1 uncultured Saprospiraceae bacterium
ATCGGTGTTGTGATGATCCATTGCTCATTATCTGCATCATTGCCATTCAAACTAATGCCAGTGGCATTGTCTTCTATCCCGTCAATGGTAAAACTAAACGGTCCTCCTTCTATTGTTCCTGCCATCGGTTGTGATCTTGTGACAGTAATACTGTTAGAAAGATCATAACATCCATCAAAGTCAGAGATATTATTATCAATGGCCAAGCCATCCAAAGTACCTTCAAAAGAAACATTCCATATTAAACATATACCTACACCTGCTGCATTAAAATCAACATCCTCTATGTTTTCTGGCAAGCCTAAAATCATTCCATCTTCATCTGTAACTACCCAAGCATTGTTGGCTCCTGTTGCTCCAGCTAAAATTATATTTGATACTGTATCGATTTCTGTATCAACACAGAAGTTAAACGAAGCACTGTCAAGTGTTCCACCACTAATATTCGTTACCACTACTTCAACACTATTAGACAAATTAAAACATCCATCAACAATACTCAATGGACTTTGGCTGATTAAGCCATTGATTCCATCCTCGTATGTAATGCTGTAGATATTGTATGTACCTGCATCTACTTCATTGAAATTGATTGTTTCAATATCATCAACCACAGTAATAATATTATCTGTAGCATCTGTAATGATCCATTGCGTATTGCTTCCTTGGTTTCCTGTTAAATCAAGATCAGTGATAAAGTCATCATTGTCATCAAGGCAGAAATTGTAAACACTACCTGTGAGTGTTCCTCCGTTTGGTTGTGTTCTGTTTACTACAACAGCGTTTGACAAGGCAAATCCACCTGAAAGATCAGTTAAGAAATTTCCTAACTCTAATCCCATCAAGTTATCTTCGTATACAATATGGTAGATAAAACATGTACCTACTCCTGCTGCATCAAAATCCACATCCTCAATATCCAATGGCAAACCAAGAATTGAATCTTGGTCTGTTGTGACAACATAGCCAGAGTTGGTACCCATAGCTCCTGTAATCGTAAGACCGGAAACCATATCAGGACTTCCATCTACACAGAAATTAAATGGTCCACCTGCAAGTACTCCACCTGCAGAAGCCATTCTATTCACTGTAATGCTATTTGATAAATCAAAACATCCTTCTAGATCATTCAAAGTATTTCCTACCTCAAGTCCTGTCAAGCCATCAAAAGCGACATACCAAATCAAGCAGATTCCCACACCAGCTTCATCAAAGTCTACATTTTCTATATCACCTGGCAAGCCAAGTATTTCCAAATTGGCATCGGTTACGATCCAACCAAATGAATTTCCTATTGTGTCTGATACTTCGATTCCTGAAACAAAATCCGGTGTACCATCTACCATAAAATTAAAGTCTGGAGAATTCAATACTCCACCATCAACGGCTGATCGCGTCACTGAAACACTATTAGAAATAGCAAAACATCCCTCCAATCCTGAAACATTCTCTCCGCTAGCCAATCCTGTCAATCCATCTTCAAATGAGATGTTCCAAATAAGACATACACCTGGTGGTGTTCCATTAAAATCTATCGTATCAACTTGTGTCGTTATCTCCAAGATATTACCATCTGCATCGGTAACAAGGAAAGTCGAATTTGCTCCTACATTTCCATCCAAAGACAAGTCAGTTACAAAGTTTGCTTCATCATCAAGACAGAAACTATATGGTCCTCCTTCAAGTGTTCCACTTTCTACCTCTGTACGATCTACCAATACATTGTTTTCCGAAATGGCAAAACATCCCTCAAGATCGTCCACTGCTTCTCCTGCTTCTAATCCTTCAATGCCACTTGCGTAAGAGATATTCCATATCAAACAAACACCTTCGACAGCTCCGTTAAAATCGAGCGTATCTATTTCATTTGTTACAGCGATAATTACTCCTGAAGTATCTGTCACCAACCAAGAAGAATTTGCTCCTGAATTTCCTGCAACAGAAACCCCAGTAACCAAATCAGCATTGTCATCTAAGCAAAATTCAAAAGGTCCTCCTTCAACAACTCCACCCAACGGGTTGGTTCTATTAACAGCAATGCTATTGGAAATTCCAAAACATCCGCTTAGCGTATCGATATTTGTTCCCATCTCCAATCCAGTCAATCCGTCTTGGAAACTAATGTTGTAAATAAAACATGTACCACCTCCAGCGGCATCAAAGTCTACACTTTCAATATTACCTGGTAGACCAAGTATAACTCCATCTTCGTCGGTAACTATCCAAGAAGAGTTTGTTCCTTCATTTCCAGTAAGTGTTATGTTGCTCACAGTATCTTGTATTCCATCCACACAGAAATCAAAAGGACCTCCTTCTAAAGTACCACCGTCTAGCATTGATCTTACAACAGGAATACTGTCAGAAAGTCCAAAACATCCACCGATGTCTTCTATGTCACCATTCATTTCCAAGTTGGACAATTCACCCATGGAAGAGATATTCCAGATATAACAAACACCCACTCCAGCAGCATCAAAATCAACTGTTTCAATATCTGCAGGCAAGCCTAAAATTGTTCCTTGATCATCTGTCACAATCCATTGATTGATCTCACCATCTGCATCTGTCAATGTAATTCCTGACACGACATCTGGAGTTCCATCTACACAAAATTCAAAAGGACCGCCCTCAAGTGTTCCTCCGTTTGGATTGATCCTAGAGACCTGAATACTATTTGAAATAGCATAACATCCAGTAATGTCTGATACATTATTATCTATCTCCAATCCACCCAATGGCCCATTGGATGATACTGCCCATACAAAGCATACACCCAGACCAGCATCGTTAAAGTTTACAGCTGTTGGATCAGCGGGTATTCCCAAAATATTCAATTGAGCATCAGTCACCAACCAAGTGGTATCCAATGATGCATCAACATTTGTAAGTTCGATATCAGAAATAAAATCATCAACATCGTCAATGCAAAACTCAAATGGACCACCCTCTAAGGTTCCGCCCTCAATAATCAATCTATCTACCAAAATACTATTGGATAGACCTATACATCCAGTAAGGTCAGATATATTAGCACCGAGTTCCAACCCTTCGAATGCACCTTCAGATGATACGTTCCAAATAAGGCAAGAACCTACTCCCGCTTCATCAAAATTTACATCTTCAATGTTATCTGGAAGACCAAGTATCACACCATCTGCATCAGTAACTATCCAAGCATTAGTATCACCTTCGCTTCCGCTAAGTGTTATATTACTAACCGTATCTTGTATCCCATCAACACAAAAACTAAATGGACCACCTTCTAAAGTTCCTCCATCCAAAACATTCATGTCAATTCTAATACGATTTGAAAGACCAAGACATCCTTCAATATTTGTATCTCTACCCCCTATTTCTAAACCAACAACTTCACCAGTGTAAGAAATATTTCTTATGAATCGGATTCCACCACCTAAGTCATCAAAATTTACATCTTCGATATTATCTGTTAATTCTAATATTCTTCCATTTCCATTGGTAACAATCCATTGATTGTTTTCTCCAGTTGCACCAGTCAATGTAACACCACTAACCATATCTGCAATTCCATCAACACAAAATTCAAAAGGTCCGCCTTCAAGCGTACCCCCTTGTGGATCAATACGTGAAATCTGAATACTATTTGAAATACCAAAACATCCTACGATATCTGATACCGAATTATCTACTTCAGCTCCTACAAGCTCATCGATTGAAGATACAACCCATAGAAAACAAACTCCAACTCCTGTCTCATTGAAATTAACTTCTGTTGGATCCGCAGGAACTCCTAATATGTTTAATTCATCATCTGTAATGATCCAAGTATTGATCAATGATTCATCTACTGCAGTAAATGTAACATCAGAAATGAAATCATCCATATCATCAATACAGAACTCATAAGGTCCCCCTTCTAAACTTCCGCTTTCAACAATCAATCTTTCTACTAAGATTCCATTGGAAAGTTCAAAACAACCATCAAGGTCATCGATATCTGCTCCTGCTGTTAGATTAGTAATGTCCTCATAAGAAACATTATATATAAAACACGAGCCTTCTCCAGCCGCGTCAAAGTTTACATCTTCAATATTTGCCGGAAGGCCCAAAATGATGCCCGTATCATCAGTAACAACCCACTGTGATATTGCACCTAAGTTACCTGTTACCGAAACATCACTTACAAAATCAGCTTCGCCATCTACACAAAAACTAAACGGTCCTCCTTCTACTGTTCCCCCTGCAGGCAAAGTAGCTGTAACAGAAAAGCTATTAGAAAATGAAAATGATGTTCCACCTAAATCTGAGACATTATTCCCAACCGCCAATCCATTCAATCCGTCGAGATATGCAAGATTCTGCACATACACTGTTCCACCTAAAGCAGCAAAATCCACAGCTTCGATATCATCAGGCAAAGCCAAGATTGTTCCTGAACCATCTGTAAGCACCCATGTATTGTTAGGACCATCATTAAAAAACAATCCTATCGAAGGAAGGAAAAATGGACCGCTATCCAAGCAATAACTGAAAGGGCCTCCTGTAATTTCTCCTCCATTGGTAATATTCTGATCGAGACAAACCGTAGTAATTTCAATATCTTCTAAATCCCAAACATGTTGAACCGCCTCTATTCCGATCGGACAATATGCAACCAATTCAAAATTAAAAATCGTAGGTACACCTACTTTAAAATCATCACCAGTAAATTGATATTCCTCCAATGTCCAATCCTGTGTTGCCTGAACATCAGTAGCTTGATAGATAACTTCTCCATTCTTTAATACGCGCAATGCATATCTGGTCGGATAATTATTAGTAAAACTAAATCCGTCATTCCAAGAGAACACTTCAGGAGCCATTTCATAAAAATTCAATGAACTCAACTGAACAAATCTATTGGCAGTCGGTACAACCTCAATGTTAAATCTAACCGCTTGCTCGCTATCTGGATTATACAAACATGCTTCATCTGCAGAAACACACATGGCGTTTGTTCCATTCAAACCTGTCGTACAGGAGTGACCATTTTCATCAGGATTCTGACGATAAAGATTACCCCCAACAACCGACATGGTTATTTCATCAGTATTAATAATTGTACCAGTAAATTCTGTAAAGTCATGATTGTCGTCCGTAGGTATCCACGCATTACATGCATCAAGGTTAAAAGTTGTAGTAGCTGGATCGCCATTCAGGATAGCTGCAGATATTGTGTTTGATATAAATAGTGTGAGACACAACATTGCAGTCCTTCTAATGAATTGATTCATAGTAGTCTGTAATTTTCTTAAAGCTAAATTATGAAGGGAAACTATGGGAAATGGAGAATAGCCTTAATATACGGTCTATTTACAAAGTAGACGACAAAAAATTGCTAAGAATTTCTAAAAATTTTGACTTAATTTTTTATATACATTTTTTATCATTTTATCATCTACCCTTTTCTTTTATAAATATGTTGTTTACCCCTTTCGGCAAATGTCCATACATATTATGACAGCCTTTCATTTCAAAAACAACATGAAATCATTCTTGCTATGTCTCTCTCGTTTAAGGAGGATTTTCTCCACTACATATGGAAGTTCCAGAAATACGAGCATACCAATTTAAACACAGAACAAGGCAAGAAAATAACCATCATCAATCCAGGAATTCACAACCATGATGCAGGTCCAGATTTCCTAAATGCACGCATCAAAATAGACCAAAATCTTTGGGCTGGTAGCATTGAAATTCACAAACACAGTTCCGAATGGAAACAACACAAACACCATCTTGACCCAGCTTACGAAAACGTAATCCTACATGTCGTATTCTTCGATGACAAACCGGTAAAATACAACAACGACAAATTGATTCCCTGCCTTACGCTCAACAACAGAATCAACAAAAAAACCATTGCTCAATATCAGAACCTGCTTTTCAATCCTAACTGGATCGCTTGCGCAAATCAAATCAAAAAAGTAAACCCAATCACTAAATCGATGTGGCTGACAAGAATGGCAACAGAAAGATTGGAAGAAAAAATCAATAGGATTTCTCCTCTGCTGGATGGCCTAGGAAACGATTGGGATCAATTAAGTTACTACTTAATTGCTCAATATTTTGGACTCAAAGTCAACAATGAAGCCTTTCGCAGATTGATTGAAAGTACTTCATTTGACATACTACTAAAACACCAAGACTCATTATTTCATTTAGAAGCATTGCTACTCGGTCAAGCCAATCTGCTCATAAATGCCAATGACAATTACTCCCAAAAATTAACAAAGGAATATGCCTTTCTGCAGAAGAAATATGGGCTTATAAAAATGCTAAGTCATGAATGGAAATTTTCAAGAATGAGACCTACCAACTTCCCCGGACTTCGCATCGCTCAATTAGCTGCGTTGATAAAAAAAGAAGGAAGAATCTTTAGGAAAATCATTACAGCTACATCACTGGACGAACTCAGAAAAATATTTGCTTCAAGCGCATCAGATTATTGGGATCATCATTATCGAATAGGTAAAGAAAGTACAAAGAAGAAAAAATCAATCGGAAGCAAAACCATTGATATCTTAATCATCAATGTCGCTATTCCATTAATCTTTTTTTACGGCTTAAAAACTAAAGATCAAAAATATAAAGACAAAGCCATTTACTTATTAGAATCCATACCTCCAGAACAAAACAAATTGACCAAGAAGTGGAAGGAATCCAATGTGATCGCTAAAAATGCCGCCAACTCCCAAGCACTTCTATATCTCAAAAAAAATTACTGTGATGTGTACCGTTGTCTTTCCTGCTCGATAGGTAACAAAATCATGACATTTGATGGTTAATGAAGAAAAATAGAATCTTTATTTATCTCCAAAACATGTTCAATCCAAAAACGTTTATCTAATTTGCAATTAGATGAACAATAATATAATAGGTCGGATTTTATTGTCACCGTTTACGCTACTGTATAGCCTCGGTGTAGGATT
>CALFDU010000105.1 GCA_937950315.1 uncultured Saprospiraceae bacterium
ACATCAGCCTTGACTTTATTTCAGGTCTTGTTTACAAAGAAACAAACATCACCCAGCAAAGTTATTCTCCTCATCAGAATGGTTCTATGGGTTTCTTCATTGAATGCTTTGCTTTCTATTGGTTGAGAGAAGTAAATATAAAAAGCATTGAAATCCCGCTAGAGTTACGTTCAAATATTCAGTTGGGAAATTTTACATTTTCCCCAATCTTAGGATTGGCTGTTGATGTACCAGTGAGCAGAACCCATCATTTGTTCTACCAAGAATTCAATGATGCAGGAATTACAAAGGGAGAATTTAATGAGACCGAAAAATTTGAATCACCTACCAAATTCAACTACAGTACCATTTCAAAATTGGAAGTTGCATACCAATTGGCCAACCAACACAAAATCAAATTCGCAGCATTTTACAATATGTTTATCATCCATGCTTTGGATTATCAATTAAGCGACCGTGATGCAGTATCAACGAAGGGGTTTCAGATTGCCTACGAGATCCCTTTAACCAACATTAAATAAGTGCAAAACTCGTAAAATATCTTACACTACTCGCAAGCGTATCATATTTCAACCAAATATTTAGCAGTCGGACGCAACGTTTTACTTTCTAAAGACATACTACTATTAGAGAATATCATTTGATTGTTTTCAGATCATAATGACTATTAAAAAAGTCATAAATATTTAGTTGGTTTTTCTATATATTAAAGCCTTGTCGAGAATCCTTGACAAGGCTTTTTTTATTATGCTTCCGCAAATGTTGCCAATCATCTTTACGACCATGCAAATAGAATCAATCATTACTGCTACTCCATCCATTGTGAATCGGAACAATCTATCCATCAATAAGTTATTATAATAAGCAGAATAGAAAATCTTACTAAAGACTAGTCCTGCAAATGACTTTTTTATAGTATTTCTAAGCAATCTTTCATTTTTAGCTTGGTTTGATTTCAATAGACCATCTACATGTAATAAATTACTTGAACGATCTGGCACATGGCTCCAGAAATAAAAATATAATTATGAAAACAATCTACACTTTGATCCTTTGCTTCTTCCTCTTTGGTCTTTATGCGCAGACAGCACCAGACTTTGATGTTACTGACACACATGGAGAAGATCATTCCCTTTATGCGGATTATCTTGATCAAGGCAAAACAGTGGTTCTTGATTTATTTTTTGTTGACTGTCCACCTTGCAACGAACTTTCACCACTCCTTGAACCAGTCTACCAATCATGGGGAGCAGGCACGGCAGATGTTGAATTCATTTCATTAACAGCTGATCTAAATGATACCATTGCAAAGGTGCTAGCATTCGAAGAGTTACATGGTACAACCTGGCCAGCTGTGAGTGTTGAAGGTGGAGGACCCCCAGCACAACAACCATATACAACAGGAGATTTTGGTGCCTTTTTTGGTTACCCTACATTGATCGTAATTTCTCCGGATGGTTCAGTTCAATTTAAAACATTTGGTATCATACCTGAAACGCCAGGTATTCTTGATGAAATGATCAGCAATACCGGAGCCGTAAAACCTCTTGTTGCTGTAAGCGATTTAGACAACGTGCAGTCATTTTCTTTCGCTCCTAACCCTGTAAGCGAAACGGCGATATTGACCTTTGAACTTAATGAAGCTTCAGAAGCAAGCATTGATATATACAACAACACGGGACAGATAATAAGCCATCTATTTTCTGGGACACTATCTTCAGGTGTCCAGAGTATTCAGCTTGATGCTTCTTCTCTTTCTAGTGGGGTTTATTTTGTGAGGGTCGCCATGAAAGATCAAGTGACGATGCAACAGTTTATCAGAGGAAACTAGGATTTTTAGAATATGGGATTATCAGGAATTGTACAACCACCAAAATTTTTATTGGTCAGGAGTTAGGTATAATTTTCTAGTGAATGCTTGGTCTTTGGCTTGAAGGATTACTATGTAAAGACCTTCCTCCAAATTGCCGAAATGGATTCTATTAGAAGTTGGGCTTGTGAATTCTTTTACTTTTCTTCCGGTCATGTCATGGAGTCGTATCGCATCAATGTCAAACGGAGATTCGTATTCAAAATAATGTTTCGCGGGATTGGGGAAAATAGTTAGTGCCTCTTTGGAAATTAATTCATTGGTTGAGGTGCTTGTCTTTTGTTGGAATAAGATATTTACTTCTTCTGAGGTAAGTGCAATATCAAAGAGGCGTATTTCATCCATCAAGCCCTTTAAATAAATCGGATTAGGATCATACATGTCTGTTCCTATTGTCAACGGGAAAGGCCTTACAGAAATACCTGTCTCATCAACATACGTCTCTTCACTATCAAGTTGGCCATTAATATATATTTTTTGAGAACCACCATTGTAGGTACTTACCACATGGTACCACTGCCCTGCTTCAAGCGAAGTATTGGAAGTAATGCATCGTTGACATAAGGTATTGCCATTTGGGCAGACATCTGGCTCCACACATGCCATCACTGAATTCAGATTAAATATCCAAGTCCCATATCTCGAATGTCCTCCAAACTCATCAGCACTTTGTTCTACCAAAGAATAAAAACTCCCCCCTTGTTGATCATCATGCTTGTACCACATACTAATACTTACTTCATCCGATATTTCCAATAAACTATTATGAGATACTTCCAGAAAGTTATTTATACCTTCTAGCTCCAGCCCTTCGTTTACACAGCCTTCTACAAACGAGGTTTGATGGTTGATGACTGTGTGATTGTTACCCGATAAATCCAACAATGAATTTCCATCAAAATTCAAATGAAGTACCAGGTTTTCTGTTGCAACATCTTGCGCCAACAATTCGAAACTACTTAATAGGAACAAAAACAGATACAATATTCTCATAAACTAGGTTAAAATGCGATGATGTTATGATACAAATATGAAATGAAAATAAATATTAATTGACCAAACTACAAGTTAAAGCTGTTCTTTGGTCATATGACACACATATACGTCGCATATCCTTTAACAAACAATACATGCAGATGATGGATTGAATGCCAAACATGCATATACCATCGACCATCCTCAAGAAGACCCTAACTATGTAGAATCTACAACAACACATTTTATGATTGAGATATGCTGTCAGACAAAGCTTCTTGTCTTATTGTGTGTGAGCCTAAGTTCAATGATAATCCCTTTCCAAAATCCCCAAGTGGTGCCAAGTGTGTAGTATATTAAAATATGCCATTTCTCGAATGGTCAAATTCCCAACTACAGGATGAGGCAATACGTTTTTTGAAAGATGATGTTCTTTCCATCTATCAAATGCTTCTTTGAAATCTCGTTGCTCATCTCGAAAACGTTTGATGATTTCTTCTTTGCCAAATTTTCTTCCTTCCGCAGGAGAAAGCTCCCTCTTGGCAATCAGTTTTTCCTGACTTATCAATGTTTCCAATTCATTCTTCAATGCTTCATATGATTTCTCTTCGCGCTTGATCGTCCCAAATTTCATACGCAACAATATTCTTGGAACCTTAAAACCACTACTCACCGCTTTTGTGGTTTTCACCAAATGAAAAACATGACCCGCAGCAGTCCACCTATCTTGATACCTGACCGAATTTAAATCATCCTCACTGCTAGATTCTACCCACGCAACTACTTTATCGAATACGTCATCGAGCCTAGCATAAATTTCCTTATTTGTTAAATGTTGCATTGTTTGTAAATGGTTTTTAGTCAACAAATTTTCTACGCTGACATCCAAATTAGTCAATGTATTGAATCCAAGTCTCGCGTTTTAAAAATCCAAAATACAGCGAAAATCGATTATGGATATTTTTTAAATCAATCAAAATTGAATGTATAAAATCCTACTTCTTAACTTTCTTTACAAAGTAATAAATTTCTTTAGATGCAATGCAAAATGCACTAAACGTCAGGAGAATTATTCTCCACAAAATACATTTTCATAGAGCCTTTGGATTTTACTTGTACCTCGCCTCGATATTCACAGTGATATTCATCCTTAATTAATTCGTACGTATTCGCAGATACATTTATTTTTCCAGTTGCCGAACTTGATTCCATTCTAGCAGCGATATTTACAGCATCGCCCCAGATATCATAGGCAAATTTCTTAGTTCCAACAACCCCAGCAACGACAGGGCCGGTATTAATACCTAGTCTTATTTCGAGCCCTTCACGATCGAATGGATTATCGTGTTTTGCTTTTTCAACAAATGCGGAAATATCAAAAGCAGCTTGAATCATTTTAATTGCATGATTTGAAGTAGGAAAAGGAAGTCCACCTGCACACATATAAGAATCACCAATGGTCTTTATTTTTTCCAATCCATACTTGTTTATTATTTCGTCAAACATCGAATAATAAAAGTCAACTATTTCTACCAAACTTTCTGGAGAAAGGCCTTCAGAATATTTTGAAAATCCTATAAAATCGGTAAACATAACTGTGACAGACTCAAACCGTTGACCCTTCACTTTCCCATATATTTTTAGCTCGTTGGCAGTTTCTTCTGGTAAAATATTCAGAAGTAATTCTTCAGAACGCTGTTTTTCCTTACTAATAATTAGACTACTTTCTTGAATGATTTTGTTGCGCTTATATAAGCTTAGTGCCAAAAGCCCAAAAAGAATAAAACCAATAATTGCCGCAATGGCCATAATTTGTTGATTCTTCTTTTGTTGACTTAATAAATCAACTTCAATTTGCTTTTTAGAAAGTTCATAGTCCGTTCTAATGTTTGCGATTTCTTGGATCGAACTTAAATTATTTACGCTGTCTTTATAGGAAATATGTTTCTTTAAGTGATGCAAGGATTCATAGTGATTTCCAGATTTTTCTTGTAGCTCTGACAGTTTCAAAAAAGCCTTTCCTACTTCCTTTTTCAATCCATAGCGTTGCGCCAAATCCAAACTTTGTTTAGCAAATTTTAAAGCAGCAACATTGTCTCCTTTTTCCAAATAAATATCTGACATATAAGTGAGGTAAACACAAATGGGATAAAAATCACCATGCTTTTCTAGTAACTCAACAGCTCTGCTTATTTTTTCTTCAGCTATTTCATATTGCTCTTTCTTTGCATAGACCAACCCTACATTTCCCAAACAATACGCTTCACCATCTTCTGAATTGATGGATTTGAAAATTTTCTCGGCTTCATTAAAATACAACAATGCAGAATCCTGTTTGCCATAATTAAAAAACTCATCGCCAAGGTTCAGCAAGGCAGAAGCATGTCCTTGCTTATCATCTTCTTTCTTTAAAATATTGATGGCAATATGATAGCTTTCAACTGCTTTGGAATGATTTTCTGTCAAGGAATAAACATCCGCAATAGCAACATTGATTAATCCTTGTTCGCGAGCCATATTGACTTGAGTCGCGATATTGGCTCCTTGGATGTAATTTTCAAGAGCCTTGGAAAGATCTCCTTTTAATCTCAACGAATTCCCCTTTTGCAAGTATCCACTATAAGCATATTGGATGGAATCCAAATCCATTGCCCTTTGAATCAAAAGATCGCTATAAAATAATTTTCGCTCTGTATCCAAATGATTGTTCGCAATTTTTCTTAGCATATTTAATTCTTCCGAAGGAGCGAATGCTTCATTTTCATAAATGCTGGCTAAGCTATCTGCCAACTGCTGATTTTGTGCATTTGCTGAATGGCTAAAAAAGAACAATAGTAAAATCGCCCAAACCAAAGTTGGTTTCAATTCACACTCTTTTTCTTCTGATAATTTCATATTCTAAGCGGGAGAATAACATTCAATTAATTCCTTACTTGAATTTTTGGATCGATAACAAAAGTGCCTCTTCTTCTTGATCCATTACTCATTACCTTAAAGGTAATCGAGTACTTTTGAATTTCACCAGCTTCACCAGACATCACTCTTGCCATCACAACTCCAGGCAATTGATTGTTATCCTTAATCGTATTTTGACCGAGAAGGTTTCTACCACTTTCATGGACGATAGAGGTAATCAAGACTTGATCGGTTTCTGGTGCATTGGTTGACACTGCATCCCAAATAATAAAATCACCAACCGAAGCTTCAATGGTATGGTCTTTATTTAGAATTCCTGCAGCCTGGCCAAAATCACAACTCGCATCTACATTTTCTGATTGTAGAGTTGAAGTATTGACTTGCAGTGTCACTGAATGTGTACTAGTCTGAGCAGTAAGCTGATTGATGAAGGCTGAAAGTATTAGCAATAACACGATAGCCACTTGTGAGAATGGATTCATATTTAGGGGTTAAATTTCTGTGACTTCTATTTAAAATTTGAAGCAACAGTTGGTTATTTCAATAACAATCCACTAAATATCTCTTCCATAAATTAATCGAGAAAGAAAGGATATCAAAATGGAAAGTCTATATAATTATTGGGATGCCATTAATACCATACTCCAATGAACCATAAATATAGTATATGATATTGAATATTTACTTTTTCTTTCGGCCATGTGCATAATTCCCAAGGGATCAATTCTAAATCAAAAAGAAGAAATCATGAATATTTTGTGATACTACTAAATTAAATCTCTTGAGCAAGTAAAAAATATAACGCTCTAGAACCGTAATTCGGACCATTGTAAAAAAAAATTAATCCGTAGCCGCTTAGTTTTTAGTCAATACAATCTTCTCTTTGTGTTTCTGCTCAATCAGATCGTAGAATTGTTTTACTCCTTGGTATTGTTCAGGAAGAATAATATCATTGTTTACGATAAGGGTCATAGAAATTACAACAGCGTCATTTTGTTCTTTACAATCATAGATGAATTTCCCATCCGAGTTCCCCATCTTAACTACCATAGCCTCAGGCAATGACTCCACAACATATCCTTTTGGAATTTTAATTTGATGAGATCTTACAAAATTTAATTTATAGGAATAGAAAATGGGGTAATCACGCTTTTCTTCGGTAAACGGATTTTCATCATAACTAGAATCAAGACAGGCATCAATAAAAATTTTATCTTCAATTACTCTCACTTGCTCGTACAACTTCTCTTCTAATTCATAAGTAATAGGTTTATAAATATCATCTTCATTATCTATACTGATTGTGATTGTAACATTTTCCTTCGCATCTGTATCGACATCATTAATTCCATCTTTCTTTTCAATGTCTGTAGCTAAGGATTCTCTTTTTAAAATGGCAGCATAATCTGAATACCGGTATTTACCTCCTCCGATCAAAACCTCTTCTTCAACATTCACATCGTAATTGATCATATTAATCACTTTGTAAGTATTGGGATTTCTGTAATATTTTATCTCTCCACCGGTTTCATCAATGGCCATATAATTGATGGTATTGGCACGAGTGGGTAGATTTCCCATTGGAACTTTTTTACTGGTTGCATCAAGTAATAATACTTCATCACCAATAGTCACCTCTGCAACCACATAATCAAACTCCGTCAATGTAGGATATGTTTCATTGAGTATTCCCCTACTTCTTGTTTTAAGGAGTGCTGGCTTTACATCATGTCCTGCTTTTAATAATAAATTGATAAGTAACAAATTAATTTCGGCTATATCTCCTTCCTTATCATCTACAACTTTCCTAAGATTAAATGCATAAAGTCCTTTATAGCCAGTCCAGTTGTAGGTGTTGCGAACATAATCATAAAGATATTTGACTTGATCTTTACCTTCTAGTTTCTTGGCATTGATTACTTGCAAATCCAGAGATTTATATTTTTTGGTGAGCGCAGGACCAAATGAGGAATTGACAAAATGATCACGTGCTATTTCATCCCATGATGAAGAATAAAGTTCTTCGCGGCCTTCACTCCATTTCACTCTACTAATTTCATACTTTAGGCTGGTTCGATAATCGTCTATACTCAAAACATAGTCATCATCTTTCAACGAAGGAATATCTTTGGCCCAAAAAGTATACTTAACGCCAGAAAACATATTGGTATTAAAAAGTTCTTGCTCTCTTTCCAAGGGCACAAAACCTGTAGGTATTGGAGTCATGTCAAAATAATCTGGCACTTTAATGATCATTTCTGAATACAACACAGGCACTTCCTTCTGAAAAAACCACCTCTCAATAGAGCGTGTAGATGGCATAGACAACTTATATGTCACATCGATGATGGTTCCTTCCTTTACGTTGGGCATGGCAAATTTTGTACGTATATAATCCTCGGAACTTTCCTCTCTAAATATCTGCTCCTTATCTAGCTTTGTTTCTACAACTTTTCCATCAACCAAATTATAACTGAATCCCTTGACGCCACTGACCCTTTCTTTATATTTTGCTTGATTTTTTTCACCAATATCAAAATTACCGTATTTCATCCCACTCGCGGACAAGACTTTGATCCGATCATGAATGAAATAATTGACAAACATATTGTCACCTCTCACGGTATATTCAACTTCCTCATTGTGCAATAAATAAACTACACTTGCTGCAGAATCTTTTTCCGGCAATTCTACCTCGAAGTCTTCAGCTTTAACATCACCAAATTTTTGCCCCAATAGCTCTACACTTCCTAACAAAAAAAGCAATTGAAGTATAAAAATATAGATAGCCTTTGCGGCATTATTTTTTAAGGATAAGTTGTACATTTTGTTGTTTTTTAATACTTGCTAGAAATGTTTTGATTTCGTCAAATTCTGATGGATCATAAAATCCTTTATAAATTTCTAAATCAGAATCCAACAAGATGAGTCCATTTTCATCTTGTTCTATTTTATATTTGTATTTTCCATACTTTGATTCTATGACGCCGCTCTTCTGTTTTTCCTCTAACAAAAACCCTTCTGGCACTTCAAATTCATAGGATCTGATTTCTAATATTTTTCTAAAAAATTCAATAGGAAATCGCCTTTCCTTCTTTGAAACCATAACAGGCAGAGCAGAAGGAGATAGTAAAAGTGGTAGCATATAATAATTGCCAACCAATTCAGCATAAGACTCTGCATTTACTTTAATTTTTTCTGAAACCAAAAGCTTCTCGGGTTGGATTTTTTGAGAATAAGAAATGTAATCGGTCTTGTGAAAATGTGCATAGCGTTTTTCTTCTATGATTTTTTTCATTTCACTTTCATCATATTTTTGATACCTTAATTTATCATCGATATAATACCCGCTATTCTCGCAATCAACCGAAAGTGAAATATTACCTTCTTCATCTAGGACTGCCTTTGCTTTTTCTTTTACAAAACTAATTTCATTATAACTTGGCGTTTTAACAATCTTTCCCTCAGATTCACTGACTTCAACAGCATAGCGATCATCAGTAAACGACCCCAAATAATCTACGGGGTTTGTCGAGGAGGTGCAATCCAACCAAATCGTATCTTTTTCCAGAGGTACGTTGACAATAATATGATTTCCGGGTGCTGGACTAGCAAAAGTAGGATCCAAGGAGAGAGGCTTATTCTTACCTGCATATACTTCCACATAATTTGCCTTTATGTTGTACCCTTTCAAAATTGAGATCATGTAAAAAGAAAGAGCTTTACAATCGCCATATTTATTCACATGAACTTCCGCTGTAGACATTGGTTGAAAACCACCTTCATCGAGAGCAATACTCACATACCTTGTATTGTCTTGGATATATTTATAAACCTGACCGACGATTTCTCTTTTTGATACATTTAAATCTACATATTTCTTTAACTCATTATGGACCTCTCGGCCGTCCATTGTGTTCTGCGAAGCCATAAGTTTGGTCTGGTAAAACTGTCCATAGCTTTCCCAGTCAGAAATATGCCCATCAACTTTTTCAAAGGTAAAATCCGTAGGCCTAAATTCGACTCTTGGCATTATGCTATATGGGTGTGGACTATATTCCTCAATATTAAATGCCTGAATATTAGTGGCCACATAGTTTAAGTTTTCTGACTTTTCAATTTCAAATTCTTTAAGATTTTTCTCATTGAATCTTATTTCAGTATCCGTACGATTGATCAATTGCACGCTTGCATTTTCAATCGACATTTTTGATTTCCAAGCAGGATACCAGGCAGGAATCAAAAATGTATTTCGAGAATCCAAGGTGAAGCTTACTTCTATAGTAAATGGATAAGTCATTTCATTGAGCTTCATATATTTTGTTCGATAGTCTGTAATAATAGAATAACCATCATACCCAGAATAATCTTCCAAACTTTTTTCATCTAGGATGCCAAGTATTCCTCCTTCTGCATTGTACAACACAACTTTAAAATCAAGAATTTTTGAGCTGCCTTTTTTGTACCCCAAAGAAATTTGCAACAAATCATTGGCTGAATCATCCAACAATGTAACGGCATAACTTCTGTCTAAAATAAACTTATTTGATTTGACTTCAATAAGAGTTTGATCATTACGCATAACCGAATTGGCTCCGACCAACAATGAAGAATCAATATGCGAGACCTTATAGGCTTGAGCATAGGACAAATTATTCATGAGCAAAATGGCTGTCAGACAAAACAGCGATAAAGAAATGCTATGCTTGGAAGGTCTGTTCATTGGGATGTTGTTATAGTCAGTGGTTGATCTTTCTTTGATAGTTAAGAATAATTATCAAAAACCTGATCGATGATTCGTGTAAAAACATCATAATCATCTTTGCTTAATTCTTTCCAGCCCTGTTCTCGCAATTTACTAATCTCCGCCTGAAGAACTTCTGTTATTCTCCTTCCTTCTTCAGTTTGATGTATTAGATAAATACGCCCGTCCTCAGGAGATGCTTTTCGCTCGACCCATTGCTTCTTTTCTAGGACATTGATAATCCTTGATATCGTAGGAGCATCCTTGAAGCTATCATTGGCTAGTTCCTTTTGAGATTGATCATTTTTTCCATGAAGGCTATCCATCACCACCCATTGTTCAGGCGTGATGTCAATATTTAGGTTCTTAAAGCACTTGTGGAAGCTCAGTTTTACTACCCTTGTCGTTCTTTCCAATAGATAACCTATCGGTTTTGTGTGAATATTCTTGTCCATTTCCCTAAAAATGGGACATTATTCTGACATGATTAAAAAATAATAAAGCTAAATCCTCAAAAAAAATGGTCGCCGAGGCAACTTTAGCTATAAATGTGCATATTAGTTATAGGACCAAATACTTCATAACTGCCTTATTTACAACTAATTGAGTGTTTGCTTGTTAAAATATAGCAGGTCAGAATAAAATTTTGAAAAAAAAAGCTCCCACGACTAAGTAATTGGCATTTGGGATGCATTATATAATAAAATCCAGACTTATGAATACTTCAGCAAAATACTTAATGATAGAACAGTTAAGCCTATTGAAGAATCTTAACGAAACACAGAAAAATGAACTGGCTCAACACGGACAGTTTATTAAGGTCAAAAAAGATAAAAAGATCTTTGAAGCAGATCAAAAGATTAAATCTGTGTACATCTTACTAAAAGGAAGTATCAAAGTGGGTCTCGAAATGGAACCTGGTAAAAGCATCATCAAACAACTTATACACGAAGGTGAAATATTTGGTGAAAACATCATTACCAAAAAAGAAACTAGAGTTGATTATGCACAAGCATTGGCAGAGTCTCAAGTGTTCGTAATACCAAAAGCAATATTCGAAACACTGTTGTTTGAAAACGTAGAATTTTGCGGATCGATCGTTTCTCATATACTGACCCAACTTGCTACACTAGAAAAAAGAATTACTGACTTTGTATATGTCAAAGCACAAAAACGCATCGAAGGATTCTTAAAAAATATGGCCCTCAATAAAGGAATTAAAATCGGAATAGATGAATTGCTGATCAATCACAATCTATCCCACTCAGATATAGCTTTTATTACTGACACTAGCCGTCAAACTGTTTCTAGAGTCTTAGGAGACTTAAAGAGAGCTAACATCATTCATTTTTCCGCGAGAAAACCAAACAAGATTCTTGTTAGATCAATGGCACAATTAGCTTAAAAATTATTGAGCAACTCTAACTTCCCACTCGGATATTGCCTCATTCGCAAGATTAACCAAACTCTTGTGCATGAGGCTTCCGTCATTTCTAGACAAGGTCTTTCCTTTATGATCCAATATCAACAAAGTAGGAATAATATTGACCCCGTATAACATTTTCATGTTTGCCCCAGATTGGGTTTCAACGTCAACTTTGTAGTTGATAAAATTGTCATTGAAAATGTCCGCCGTCTCCTGATGGGTAAATACTTCCTCACTCATAATCTTACACGGCAAGCACCAGTCTGCTTCAAATTCCACAAACAAAGGTTTGTTTTTTTCTTCTGCTATTTCCAACGCCGAAATCAAATCATCCGCAATCTGAAAAACCATCTTACCATCCATATAAGTATCTGGAGCTGACTCCTCTACCACTGGTGCCTTTGTTTTACAAGAAGATACACCTATACTGACTAAAACAATAAACAACAACCCTTTCCAATAAGCTTGACGCATATAACTATTTTGTTTTTAACGAATCGTAATATTGAATCTTCTTTCGCACCTGCATCGCATTGGTTCGACTTATCCGATACCCAACCGATCCTTCCAAAAATCCTAAATTCAACAAGTATGATTTAATAAAACGCACACTTGGCCCAAATATTCTTTTCAACATTCCAGGACGTTTGCCTTCTGCAATCCACTGCTCCGCCGACAAACGTGCATAATTTTCTGTTTTGGCAAGATGTTCATCATAATCGGTATAGGAATAATGCAACATGGCACCCGGTAATTTTTCAAGCTTGGGTGTCTGTTGATGCGTCAAACCTTCATGCACCTTTCTCTGATTCCACCTCGTATTGGCTTTCTCGTATAGTCGAAATTTATATGCAGGCCTCCATTCAGAATACCTGATCCAATGGCCGCAATAATTGGTAATATTATTGATAAGATACAAGGTACCTTCATGCAATTCCTTTTCCAATATTGCTTGTTTCAATGCTTCATCGACCACTTCATCAGCATCAATAGAAAGAATCCATTTGCGAGAAGCTCTGTCTGCGCCATAATTTTTATTGGCGCCATATCCCTCCCAATCTTTCACATAAACTTTTGCACCAAGACCTTCTGCAATGGAAACTGTTTTATCCGTACTTCCACTGTCAACCACAATCACTTCATCGACTAGGCCCTGCAGTGATTTGATGCAAGCCTCTATGTGGTCCTCTTCATTTTTTGTTATGATTACTGCTGAAATACCGGCTGGATTCATGCTTACTTCTTAAGATCTCCGTAGGCAATAAAATGAGGATTGGTCAATATTTCTTTGTTGTATCTCAATGGTGTGTTGTCATCTGCTCTCACAACCTGACCCCCAGCTTCTTCCAAGATAATATGTGCTGCCGCAGTATCCCACTCCATGGTCGGAGCCAGTCTAGGATAGACATCGGCATTTGATTCTGCAATGATCAAAAACTTCAATGAACTACCTTTTGATACAGTCTCTGGCTTGTTCATTTTATTTAAAAAGGCAGAAGTCTCTTCATTTAGGTGCGACCTTGAACATACAACACCAAGGCCTTCATCTTCCATGCTATAATTATTGGCTTTCAGTCGAGTCTTTTCTCCATTTGCTTCTTTCCACGAACCTTCTCCTTCTACTGCCCAGTACATTTCATCTGTCACCGGCACGTAGACCACTCCTGCTACAGATTTGTTCTTATGAATCAAGGCAATGTTGACTGTAAACTCCCCATTTCGTTTTATAAATTCTTTCGTACCATCTAAAGGATCAACCATCCAGAAATAGTCAAAATCCTTTCTTTCTGCATAATCTATGGCCTTATTTTCCTCAGAAATAATCGGAATATCAGGATTCAAAGCAATCAATGAATCACAGATGACCTTATTCGCACGCTGATCCGCAAGAGTCAAAGGAGAGTCATCCGCCTTCGATTCTACGCCAAACGAGGCCTCATCTTTATATACCTCAAGTATTTCTTCTCCTGCTGCAAAAGCAATACCCCTTACATGATCTATCAAATTTATAATGCTCGCTTTTTCCATTATTTCAATTTTTTCTGCAAAGCTACTCAATTAGACATCATTAGCAATCTTAGTTTGTCTCTGCTTTTCATTACTATGAAGTCGCTTATTTCTAGGGTCGGAGCCCAAATTTTTAAACTTTAGATTAAATCAAAGAACAATTACCCAAAGAAAAAAAATGAAAGCTTTCCATAAAATTTACCTAAAAACTTACTGATAATCAGTCAGTTACAAAGAAATATTAACATTTAAAACAAAAATATGTGTCCTCAAACGAGCAAATAGTTTTAAAAATTATTAAATTGCAAGCTTATAGTCATAGGGTGTCTGTAATTTCGTTGCCTTGTCGATGTCATAGTCGGCAAGGTTTTTTTATATAAAATCTTACCTTAGCAGCACCAAGCCCACCTACCTGATTAAGAGCATTAAACCACTTTTTTAACTTATTACTTTGACCGACATGATGCGTTCAGCAATTTTGTGTATTGTATTCCTATTACCAACTCTGACTTTTTCTCAATCCTATTTCCAACAAGAAGTCAACTATAAAATGAATGTCTCCCTGGATCCTGAATCCAAAACTTATGATGGAGACGCAATAATTACCTATACCAACAACTCTCCAGATCAGCTTACGGAAATATACTTCCACATATGGGCCAATTCATACAGCTCTGTTGATTCCGATTTTGGAAAACAACAGTTGAGAATGAACACCAGGAAATTCCAATTTCACGACCCAGAAGTAGACGGTGGTGGTTACGAAAATATTTCTTTCGCAGTTGGCAAAAACGATCTACCATTTGAATATCATGACGACAATCCTGATATCGTTTTGGTTCAATTAAACAAACCCCTTGCTCCAGGCAAAACCGTTAAAATAAAAACAAACTTTAAAGTCAAAGTGCCAATCTTCTTTTCAAGAATGGGAAACCAAGATGGATATTTTCAGATTACTCAATGGTTCCCAAAACCAGCAGTATACGATACCGAAGGATGGCACCAAATGCCATATTTGGATCTTGGTGAATTCTTTTCTGAATTTGGTGAGTACGATGTAACCATCAATGTTCCAAATGACTACAAAGTGGCCGCAACTGGTTCCTCAACTGGAATCAAAAAAGAAGACAACAATACTACGAGTTATTCATTCAATGCCAAGATGGTACACGACTTTGCCTGGTGCGCTCACAACGATTTCCGTATTGAAGAAAGTTCTGTTACATTACCAAATGGAAAAGAGGTAGACTTATTCGTTTATAAAACCAATGACAACACATCATGGGATAATGCCATGACCTACTTAAAGAACTCTATCCTATTCTATTCAGAAGAAGTTGGAAATTATCCATACCCACAAGCAACGGCGATCCAAAGCCCAGGTGGTACCGGAGGAGGAATGGAATATCCGATGTTAACAACCATTGACACTGAATCATCTCCTCAGGCAGTTGATCATGTAATTGCTCACGAAGTAGGACACAATTGGTTCTACGGAATACTTGCATCCAACGAACGTGTCAATGCATGGATGGATGAAGGCATCAATTCATTCTACGACCACAAATACAATGATATATATTATTCAGATGCGACTTACGATGATATGCTTCCTAAATTTCTGCAAGGAGATTCAGAAGCCAGCATCTTGCAGACATCGCTCGTATGGCAATGCAAAAGAGGAAGAAACCAAGCTTGCAGTACCCACTGCAGCAAAATGAACATGACCAACTATGGCTTCAGTGCTTATGAATATCCTGCATGGAGTCTAAAATACCTAGAAGCTTACCTAGGAGAAGAAACCATGTCTGACTGTATCCACGCATATTATGAAGAGTGGAAGTTTAAACACCCAAAACCAGCAGATGTTGAAGAAGTCTTTGAAAGAGTTTCCGGAAAAGATTTGGATTGGTTCTTTACAGAACTTATTGAATCCGATGGATATGTCGATCATGCCATCAGCGCTTTATCCGAGAGCAATGCAACCATCAAAAACATAGGGCAAATCAATATTCCTGTAAGGCTAGATTATAAAAAAGATGGAGAGTGGGTCGATCACCAATGGGTTGAATCATTTGACGGAAGTCAGAATATCAAATTAAAAAACCAAAACTTTGATGAGCTTGCGATCAATGGAAAGGTGACTTATGTAGATGTAAACCCGCAGAACAATACCAAGAAATTAAATGGCTCAAATTTCAAAAAACCAAAGTTGAAATTACTCGGACAGATCGATGATCCCAACAGATCAGAATTGTTCTTCTTGCCACTTGCGTTTTTCAATGTACACGATGGATTTATGCCATTCATCAGTTTTTACAATTCCGTATTTCCGCTAAAGTGGACTAGATTCAATGGCAACATTGGTTATGGAACTAAATCAAATGATCTTGTCGGAACAGCCAATCTTGAACACGACTTCATGTTGAATTCATCAAGTTTTAGAAAAATCACACTCGCGCTGAACTATAGGCACTTTAGCTACAGGACTCCGCTAGTAGACACGGACGACTTATTTTACTACGATAGAATTGCTCCCTCAATAGCTTTACATGTAAATCCCTATTTTAGTCAGAAGAAAGAGGAATGGTTGAAATACAGTCTGATACATTTGCGACAGCGAATAGATGTAAGTGAATTTGTACCTGAAGGTTTTGATGATGCAGGCTTTTTTCATGTACTGGAATTCAATAGAGTCGTTTCCAAAGCGCTGAAACCAAACAAATTGAAAGTGGAGGCGATGTATCATAGATACGAAAATGCCGTAACTGAAGACAACGCATTTTTAAAGCTATCCGCAAGCATGGCAGGAAGATTATACTACGCAGAAAAAAGTGCCTTCCACTACCGAGTTTTTGCCGGATATTTTCCAATAAATACAAGTCGTAATGTTAACAGTTACAACAACGAACTTGCCAAAGGAAGCCTAAATCTTGCTTACAATCCATTTGCCGATGTGGCATTTTCAGAATATTGGATTGGAAGATCACAGCAGATGGCGACCACAGAACAACAGATCAGAACGCTCGAAGGGGGATTCAAGACTGGCTTGCTCTACAACAATGGAAACTTAGGAAAAAGCAATCATGCCCTGTTTGCCATCAATCTAAAAGCAGATATTCCCGTACCGTTATTCCGAGTGATCCCGATAAAGCCTTATTTTGACTTGGGAACTTTCGCCAGCCCTGAAGGAGAAGATTTTACTTGGGATGTTGTATATGATGCAGGACTGGCTTTGGAATTTCTAGATGGTGACCTAGGAATATATTTATCATTGCTTCAATCAGATAGAATAAACCAAGTCTATAGCGCTGAAAATTTTGGAAGAAGGATTGGGTTTCAGATCAACATCAACCGGTTAAAGCCTTGGGAATTGATTGATCAACTAGATTTATAATTTTATTAACGAATTTTTAAGGAGACTTTACGTTCTACACATTAACTTAAACAACTATTGTTACGTCAAAATAAAAAACCAATGTTATGTTGAAATACATTATTACAAGTTTATTAGTAGCAGCAACTCTATTTAGCTACGCGCAGGATGTTGAAGATGAAGTAGGTTTCATCTATATCAAAGCAGAATATTTATTGGAAACCCAAAGATATTCTGAAGCAATCAAACAATTTGACGAAGTGATCAGAATACAATCAGATTACAAAGATGCTTTACTTAAAAGAGCAGAAGCCAAATACGCGATGGCTTCATTCAGGGGAGTGAGAGAAGATGTCATGAATTACATAAAAACCAAAGGAGTAAGTGGAGCAGCATTGACGATGCTTGGATTGACCGATTACAGACAGGGCAATTATGAAGCAGCACTCAACTCTCTAAATACCGCCTTGGCCTGCGGATCATCTGATGCAGAATTATACTTTGCAAGAGGTGAATCTCAGCTGGCGCTGGATATGTTTGCAGATGCTTGTGGCAACTGGAACCATGCGGCTGCAATGGGACACAACAAAGCAAGATTGCAAGCAAATAAATATTGTGGAGACGTTGTGGCAAACAAGCCCAACTCAGGGCCAAGACCAATGCCAGGTCAAGGATCTGCAGGTGGAACTACCTCTTCTACTCCGACACAATCAACCCCGATTCCTACCAAGCCAGGGAATACAGGTGGCACAGGTTCTGTACCAAAACCAACAGGCGGACCGATTCCGACAAAACCTGGTTCAACAACAGACAGCGGCATGGGTGGACAAGATGAAGTCATTGTACCAGAAAAACCAACCCAACCATTTGATAATTCAGTAAATGAAATAGAAGTGGATGAGGACCTTACCTTGATAATCAAAAATGGATTAGGAGGAAGAGAATTGATCCAACAGCCAAATATTTTGATTTTATCAGATGAAGGAGGTACTGTGGCGATTGACATCGTGGTGAACGAAAGAGGAAGAGTGGATAGCGCAGAATTGAATACCACTGCATCTACACTGAGAACAGCAAGCATCATTTCATTGGCAACCAGAAAGGCCAAAGAATTTTGGTTTGAAAAATCAGAGTGGGATGAAATGGAAGGAACCATCCTATTTGTCATATCGGGCAGATAGTGGTCTTTGAGGCTCAGACAAAAAAACATATCACAACATTGGTTGTGATATGTTTTTTTTGCCCCTATTTCACGTGTTTGTTCGCCAAAAAGGGCCTCTCAGTATCTTTATGTACATCATTTTCAATTGAATGCTTAAAAAGTTGGTGAAATCATAACATATTACTATTTTTGCTAATATGTCTAGAATACTATTCTTAGGAACACACGATAGATTTAGAAGTAAGTTTGCTTGCCTCTACTTTAATTCGCTTTGCAGGGAGAAAAATCTTCCTATGCGTGGGCTTTCTGCAGGATTTAATATTTCACTGGACAAAAGGAAACTCAAAAAAACCAACCCAGCCTTAGATTACCTAGGATATCTTGGTTTGCTGATTGAAGACGATGACTTGAGACCTACACAACTTACAGATGTGTATATCAATGCGGCAGACAAAATCATCTGTATGAACATGGAAGAGCATCTTACCATGATGCGCAAAACGTTTCCAGAGCAAGTCAAAAAATCAACGTACTGGCACTTTGCCGACGAGTTTGAAAAGACACCATGGAGAACGCTTACCTTGATACAAAAGGAAGTCGATCATCTGATGGCCGGTCTCGAAGTACTTGCATAAATTTCTCTTTATCAAGTTTCTCTTATCTCTCCTGTATTTAACGTAATTTCACGGCCAATTAAACCGTTCATTAAACATGTCGAATAGAATAAAGATATTGGTTACCAATGATGATGGCATCACAGCGCCAGGCATCGCAGCCCTTGTGGAAGTAGCAAAAGAATTTGGAGATATATTGGTGGTTGCGCCAGATAGTCCGCAATCTGGCCAAGGACACGCCATCACCATCTACGATCCTATCAGATTGAAGAAGTCAGATCAGTTTCCAGGTATCGAAGCATATGAATGCTCAGGTACACCTGTTGATTGTGTCAAACTTGCAAAAAATGTAATACTGAATGATGTGAAACCAGACTTATGTATTTCTGGAATCAATCATGGAGGAAATGCAGGAGTAAATATTATTTACTCAGGAACGATGTCAGCGGCAATGGAAGCGAGCATCGAAGGGATTCCATCTATTGGTTTTTCTAATAGAAACTTTGCTTCTGATGCCGACTTTACTGCTTCAAAATTTTACGCAAAAAAAATCATCCAGGCGGTATTAGAAAATGAATTGGTAGAGACGAAATTACTAAACGTAAATATCCCCAATCTTCCACTTGAAGAAATCAAAGGGATAAAAGTTTGTACTCAAGCGAATGCCATGTGGGTGGAAGACTATGTGGAAGGAGAAGACCCAAGAGGAGGAAAATATTATTGGCTTGCAGGAAAATTTGTAGATAGAGATCCGGACAATCATGGCGGCGACGTACGAGCGTTGACAACAGGCTATGTTTCGGTCGTACCATCGATGCACGATCTTACAAAATTTGAAGCAATCCCTGAATTAAAATATATGGAAGAGCTATGAGAAACAATTCCCCGTACAACAAAATCATGATTGGTATCCTAGTGGGAGCCATCTACCCTATTCTTGCATTTGTGGTAATCGAACAGATTTTCATATTGCTGACCAAGGCAGAATTGATTGCAGATGTGGGAAATGGGCTTGGTTCTGATCGACGTACAAGAACTATGTATTTGTTCTCATTGGTAGCGGCCATCTTGCCGCTCCAAATTTTCAACAACCGAAGATTTGATGAGACCGTGAGAGGTTTTATGTTACCGATGGCTATTTATATTGGCGCATGGGTATGGAAGTATTGGTCTTACTTAATGGCACACTTTTAAAATAGCCTGTTATCAAATACTACATCATAGCAGGAGAAGCCTCGGGTGACATCTATGGAGCTCAATTAATGTCAGCCTTAAAGGCAAATGATCAAAATGCTTCATTCAGGTTTTGGGGAGGTCAGAAAATGCTGGCAGTGGATTCCAATCAAGCAATGGACTACAAGCACACGGCATTCATGGGTTTCTGGGAGGTAATTAAAAATCTAGGAACCATCCGAAAACATTTTGCATTCTGCAAAAAGGACATTGATGAATTTCAACCAGATAAGATCATTTATATAGACTACCCAGGATTCAATATGCGGATGGCAGATTGGGCCAATCAACGAGACTACCACAACATTTACTTTGTAGCACCGCAGATCTGGGCTTGGAAAAAAAATCGCTATAAAAAAATAAAGAGAGACATCAAGCAACTCTTTGTCATCCTTCCATTTGAAAAAAACTTTTACCAAAAACTCGGGATAGAGGCCAATTATTTTGGTCACCCGCTCGAGGCAAATATTGATCAAAAGGCAATCAAAGAATTCAACCCACAATCGCTAAAAATTGCCATTCTGCCAGGGAGTAGAAAACAAGAGTTGCAAAAACATCTTCCCGTTTTTCAACAGGTCATCCGTTCGAGACCACAAGATCACTTTACCATTGCTATCGCCCCTGGCTTAAGCAAACAAGATATAAGAGCATATCTTCCAGACAACTTGTCCAACCTCAGTTTTGACAACAACAACCATAAGGTGATCAGAGAAGCAGACATTGCTTTGATCAAAAGTGGAACTTCTACATTGGAAACAGCATTGATAGGAACGCCTCAGATTGTCATTTATAAAACCTCCAGCCTATCCTATAATATTGCAAAACGCATTGTCAAGCTGTCACACATATCCCTCGTCAACATCATTGCACAAAAGGAAATAGTCAAAGAGCTCATCCAAGATGATTTCAATGTAGACCGAATCAATCAAGAAATAGAAAGCTTATTGTCGCGGGAAAAATTCAATAACATGATCCAATCTTATACCGATCTAAGAAATGAATTGAAGGGCGATCAAGTATTTGAAGGAATAGCTAAGTCAATTGTCACTGCATAGATACTATTCATGAACCCCAGAAAAAGTCAGTGGACCACCTTCTACAAGAGGGCTCGCCAAGTCAATTATGCGCACAACTTCTTCGCCATCAAAATCAAAGCTCACAGAAATTTCTGATTCGCTCGGAAACGTTTGAACACAGACACAACAGAAAACAGACACCACTAATTCTTCACAAAGACTATTTAAAAATTCTGCAATGCCATCGAGATTCCTGGTATAAGGACAAGCGTCATTGTCTAAATCCAATAAAGTAAAGTTTTCCAATTCAGGATCGAGCATCGATTGAAGGGATTCATCATCAAGCGATTCTAAGGCAATCATAAAATCAGCGCAATTCAAAGAAACTTCTGGTTCAATCAATAAAACCGAGTCTTCATTTCGGTTGCAAGCAAACAAGGTACTGACGAAAAGAAAAACAAAAGCGCATCTAACCATTGCACAAAGATTAAGAAATTATTTCTAATAATTCATTTACAATATAGATAACGACTAAGTAGAAGAAACCGTTGGTACTTCATCATGAAAAAGCATATAAAAAAAGCCCTGTTGACATTTCAACAGGACTTACTTTTGCTTGACTCAAATAAAATAAAGGAATTCCAATTAGAATTTCTTTACATCTTAATAAATTTATTTATACCGTGAATCAAACTTCCACGCACAACTGAATGATAAGCACCTTTAGGTAAGTCGCTCACATCCAATAAAAATCTATTGTTTCCATTCTGAATATTATGGCTTGATATGAAAACAATATTTCCTAATTCATCATAAATCATAACTTGCGCTATATCTTGTTTATCACTCAATAAGTCAATTGTAACAAAATCTTGACTTGGATTAGGATATGTAGAAATATTTACCAACTTCTCCAAGTCAACAATAGAAGAAGGATTGTTGGACCACAATGCAAAATCTCCATAGGCATCTGTCAATTGTGTTGTAATCACATTATCATTTCCACTTCCAGCGCCCAAAGAACTCCATGAAGAAGATGTTGCATCCCAATGGATCACTTCAATCTGATCTACCGCAATGACATTTGGATCTGCCGCTTCATTGACATCATCAAAGCTGATGGACAAAGATGTATTCGGTGAAACGACATAATCATTATTTCTTACGATCCAGAATCTGTCAACCAAATTCAATCCTGAATCATCACCATTTACCACATTGTTGGTCACATCTAGAGGCAAAGGAGAATTTGTTTCATCGGTTCCGAATGTACTAAGCAGCAAATAACCTTGTTCTCCTTCTCCTTGAGTATTCAATTCAAAAACTACAGGTAAGCTTACATCAAAGTCATTTACAAATGGAACTGTATATTGGCCTTCGGCTTCCTCTCCGACATCCCACCTTACAAATCCGTAGCTATCGGAGGTCTCTGCCCTGACACTTCCAGTTGAAGCTTGTAGTGCCGTATTCGCTGGATTCAATATGTGCAAAGTATTGGTATTTAAATCAATCACTCCATTATTCAAATTCACCGAGTTACCAATCCCAATCGTAGATTCTAAAATTACAGCTTGGTTTTCACGTAGAGACACATTATTGAAGAGTGTGTTAAAACCACCACCAATTGTCTGAACATCTCCGACCATTTCTACAGTTCCAGTTCCTGGATTCAAAGGATTGGTAGAAACGGTATTTAACCAGTCTCCTCCGATCTCTATCAACCCTTCATTAAAAATGACGCCTCCTTGATTGGTAAAGTCTCCTTGTATGTGCACCAATACATCTTGCTGAATTGTGATTTCAGCTCCATCATTGAATAGTTGCCCAATCGACTGCGAAACAAAAACAAATTGAATGATACATATTTTAAATATTATATTTTTCATTGTTTGTATTTTAGTTTGGACAAGTAACAACATCATTAACAAGTTGGCCTTGCATATTAACGGTAACCCTATAGCAGTTCCCATTTGGAGAGGTTAAAATGATCCCTCTTGTGGGATCGTTGATATAAACATCACCATCTGCTATTTCTAGTTTTGCTGCTGGAACTGTTGTCCCCAATCCTACATTTCCATTTTCATTCACTCTCAATGCTGGCGTCATCGGGCTTGCTCCATCATTCAAGATATTCATCGTCGGTGCTCCGGCTGCTCCGACTACCATGAATCTTGCCCCTGGCATTGTCGTTCCTACTCCAACTCGACCATCTTCGTTGACTCGGATCGCTGGATTCATCGGACTTGCTCCGTCGTTCAAGATATTCATCGTCGGTGCTCCTGCTGCTCCGACCACCATGAATCTTGCACCAGGTGTCGTTGTTCCTACTCCTACTCGACCATCTTCGTTGACTCGGATCGCTGGATTCATCGGACTTGCTCCATCATTCAAGATATTCATCGTTGGTGCACCTGCTGCTCCGACCACCATGAATCTTGCACCTGGCATTGTCGTTCCTACTCCTACTCGACCATCTTCATTTACTCGGATCGCTGGATTCATTGGGTTTGTTCCATCGTTCAAGATATTCATCGTCGGTGCACCTGCTGCTCCTACTACCATGAATCTTGCTCCTGGCATTGTCGTTCCAACTCCTACTCTCCCATCTTCGTTGACTCGGATCGCTGGATTCATCGGGTTTGCTCCATCGTTTAAGATATTCATCGTGGGTGCACCGGCATCTCCAATAACCATAAATTTGGCACCTGGCATCGTTGTTCCGATGCCAACTCTTCCGTTATCATTTACTCGCAATGCTGGACTCATAGGATTTGTACCATCATGTAATACATTAAAAGCGGGAGCCCCTGCTTCTCCAACGACCATTAATTTGGCGCCAGGTGAGGAAGTACCAACACCAACATTTTGAGCGGAAATAGAATTTAGTACCAAAAGACCAAAGGCTAAAGCCATAAAGACTTTCATGTTCATTAAATATTTCATTTTTTTGTTTGTTTAGATGAATTAGGAATTCATATGTTGAAAACAAAGCTAAATGCTGACAAAATGAAATCTTGTGACTTTAGTCACACATAGAAACTTAAATGAAATGTGGAAGTATTCAGGCTTTTACTAAATCTATAAAAATATAATCTCTTTGTTTTTTATTTCAATAAGCTTATCCTTTCTTAAAGATTGAAGCAACCTAGAAACTACCTCGCGTGAGGTAGATAGATCTCGAGCTATTTCTTTGTGAGTTAATCCAGTAATGACGTTGCTATTGCTATTGGCAATTTCTCTTTTTAGGTAATTTATCAATCGCGACTTGGTATCGTGGAAAGCCAAATTATCAATCGAGTTGATCAATTCATTGTATTTTGCATTGAATAAGTTGTAAGTGAAGGAATGTAGGAGATTATATTCATTTAATAATTTGACAAATAAGTCTGTTGGAATGGCAAGTATTTTACTCTTTTCAACAACTACTCCTTTGATAGAACTTTTTTCATTTTTTAAGCAAGTTGTAATAGACATTACACAACTTTCGCCGCTATTGATGTAATACAATAAAATCTCATTGCCCAATTCATCCTCTCTATATATTTTGATGAGGCCATTCAATAACAGAGGAATCACTTTTATGTAATCGTCAACATCCAAAATAACTTGATCTTCAGCAACATCCATGATGGTACCTACTTTCATTAGTTCAGTAATAAATGCTTCTGAACGTTTAAATTCTGGGAATTTTGATTTTATTATTTCTGTAGTGATGTCCATTCAATGGTCTATTAATCTACAGAAAGATAATACAAATTTATTGACGCCTAAAATTAATAGGTCCGTTCCATGACTTTATAAGCAAGAAATGGGCAAAAATAATTAGCTACAGATGCTTGGAAATCGAAAACTTGAATACCGTGTTTCCTTCTGGAGTTTTTTCTAACCCAATTTCGCCATTGTGTAAAGACACAACTCTTTTACAAATGGAAAGACCAATACCTGTTCCTTCTGTTTTTTTCTTTGATATTCTTATGAATGGTTTAAATATTTCCTCGGCATATATATAATCAATACCAATCCCATTATCCTCCACAGTAAAATTCCAGAAATTTTTTGATTCACTAAAATCTACTTTGACGGTTGGGATTTCAGAGTTATTAAACTTTATCCCGTTATTAACCAAATTATAAAAAACCAATCCAATCAGTTGTTTGTAAACCTTGATTTTGGTTTTAGGCAAGTTTAAATGAATGACTCCCTTATCTTTATTTGGGAATTTGATGTTATTCAATTTTTCTGTTACCAAAGTGTGTATGTCAACAAATTCAGCGGTAAGATTTTTCGAACCTGAAATAGCATAATCCAAAGTATCAACAATGAGTGACTCCATTCGATCTGTTGAAGTATCGATAAAATCCAAGTACTCTTTGCCTTTCTCACTGATCTTATCTGATTCTCTAAGCAGCAACAATTGTGAAAAACTCTTGATTCGTCGCAAAGGTCCTTTAAGGTCATGAGACAACGCATAAGTAAATTATCAATTGGTCCTTTATCCACGTTAAACAATACCTTACAAAAGACAGGTAATTATATTGGATCATTCCAAGAATACGATTTAGTGTACATACTGAAGAATCAATATGTTTTTTGAACTATTAGTAAGAAAAATCCTATTAATGTCTTGTATTGTATCGACCAACGCATTGCTAGCATTTGTTTCCTCCAGTCATCATCTATATAAGTTCAATAGAAATCTTGGAAAACATGGCAGCTTATCCTATTTTTAGGAACAATAAATCAAAGTAGATAGTGCCTTTATATTTGAATTAATGCATATATTAATTTTGTTTTAGACTAAAGTAGTCGCCCCGAAAATTCTCGACAATGATCTCTTTTCAAACTGACCAACAGAAATGGTTGTATGTTCTGTCTCAACTATTCCGAAACTTAGACAAATCAGTCCTACAACAAATCTTACAAGTTGGTACCATTTCAAAATTTGATTCCGGAGAACAAATATTCAAACAAGGAGATATCGAAAACACCTTCTTTATTGTCTTGTCTGGCAGATTTAGAGCTGTTTCCGAATCAAAAGATAAATTTACCGTCCTTGGAGATATTACAGAGGGAGAATCAGTTGGCGAGTTTGCTTTTTTTAGCGATGACGTTCGATCTGCAACCGTTTATGCAATGAGACCTTCTGTCACCATAGAATTGACAAAAAAAGAGTATTTGCAGATCGTGGCAATGGAACCTGAGTTTGCTCAGAAATTAACCACATTGATTGTCAATAGATACCAGAGCAATAGTCTTCAAGATAAAATAAAAGATGCTCCAAAGAATATTGCCATTATCAATCTTCATGAAAATACCGACTTAAGTCCTTGGACTCAATTGATTGAAAATGAATTATTAGATAAAAAGATAGAATTTCAACTCCACAATCATGAGTCTATCAAAAACCAAGATCACGAAACATTCTTCAACAAGTTAGAATCTACCGATGACATTAAGTTTTTGGTTTGTAGCCCATCTCATCCAGAATGGTCAAAACAATGTTATATATATGCAGACTTAATCATTATTGCTGCAGAATTTGGTAGTGATCCAACAATTCATTCTATTGAGTCAGACCTACAATTGTATGCCAGAAATATCTTGAGAAAAAATGTTTATCTGCTTTTGCTACACGAAGATCAAGCATCAAAACCAACCAATACGAGAAAATGGTTTGAGAACAGAGAAATTGACTTACATATCCATTTTAGAAAAAACCAATTTGATGCTGCAAGATTTTGTAGAATAATAACCAATCAAGCAGTTGGCGTTGTACTGGGAGGAGGAGGAGCAAAAGGTTTTGCCCACTTAGGAGCATTGCGGGCCTTGTATGAAGAAAAAATCCCTGTTGACTTTTTAGGTGGTACTAGCGCAGGAGCACTGTACGGATTGGCTGTTGCAAATTTTGATTTTGATTTTGAAAAAATGGAGAAACATACAAAGGAAGCCATTGACAAAAAATTGACTTCAGGCGATTTAACCTATCCTATCATGTCATTAATGGCGGGTAAAAAAATGAAGAATTATCTATATGATTTCTATCAAGACACGCGACTAGAAGATTTCTGGATTACATCCTTTTGTATTACCTCAAACCTATCCGCTGCTTCTCTTTCATTTCACGAAAGTGGACTCGCTGCTCAAAAGATCTTAGCCAGTATTGCTATTCCTGGAATATTTCCTCCGGTCATCATCGATCACCAACTTCATGTTGATGGAGGTGTTATGGACAACCTTCCTATTAAGTCAATGTATCAATATCCGGTAGGCGAAATAATCGCTTTTTCCTTACTAGCCATCAAACAAAAAAAATCAAAGCTGGCAGAAACACCAACTTCCAGAGAATTATTACTGAATAAAATATTAAGAAGAAAAAAATACCGTCTACCTGGTATCACTTCTATCATCATGAATTCTTTGACATTAAACAGTGTCCAAAAGCAAGAAGAAAACAAAGCAAAGGCATCTTTGTACTTTGAATTAAATTTAAAAGGCTTTGGTTTTATGGATGATTCTAAATGGAAATCTATCATCCAAAAAGGATTTGATCAGACAAAAGAATTTATAAAAAATATAAAAGAAGAAAAACGGTTTTGGTAACAAAGCCATTTTGAATTTAGATACTAAAAACAATGAACATAGATATAATTCAATAAAAATTCGTACAAACTTTTATTGAATTTACTAAATAGTCAATCCAATGAGTAATGAAAAACGTAGACAATTGTCTGCTATACTTTTTGCAGATATCCAGGGTTATTCAGCCTTAATGCAAGCCAATGAGGCAAAGGCAATGAAATTCCTGAATCACTACCAAAGTATTCTACAGGAATCAGTCTCTAGTCATAAAGGTGAAGTGGTAAAAAATTATGGAGATGGAAGTTTGTGTCTTTTCAACAGCATTCTTTCGGCAGTTTTATGTGCACAAGATCTTCAATTGCAATTAAGAAAAGAACCCGTTGTACCTCTTAGGATTGGATTACATGTCGGAGATATTATGCACGCTGGAAATGATGTGTATGGTGATGCCTTAAACATAGCTGCAAGAATAGAATCAATGGGTGTCCCAGGCTGCGTATTGTTGTCGGATAGTATTTACAACAAAATAAAAAACCAAGCACATCTTAAAATGGAAAGCCTTGGTGAATTTGAATTCAAGAATATTGAGCAGGCAATAGAAGTATTTGCTTTGGCCAATGATGGATTGGTAGTCCCTGAAAGATCGCAACTTTCTGGAAAGTTTAAAGAAAAAAAGAAAAAGACATTTGCTTCAAGCAAAATTTTATGGCTGCTTCCTATACTTTTACTTCTAGGAACGGCGTGGTATTTTGCTGGTCCAAGTCGCACAAAAGATGAGGTCACAGATCAAAATTTATCAAAGCTAAAGGAAACTCCAACCAAAGAAAACTCAATTGCGGTCTTGGCATTTGCAGACATGAGCAACGAACAAGATCAAAAGTACTTCTCAGAAGGTATTAGTGAAGAGATTCTAAATCTATTGACTAAGATCCCCGACCTAAAAGTAATTAGTCGTTCTTCTTCATTCGCCTTCAAAGATAAAAATGTAACCAGTTCAGAAATCGGAAGTGCGTTAAATGTAAATCATCTACTGGATGGAAGTATCAGAAAATCGGGAAATACATTGCGGATATCAACCCAATTAATCGAAGCGATAAGCGGTCAACAATTATGGTCAGAAGTCTATGATCGACCGATGGATGATATTTTTAAAATCCAAGATGAAATTGCAGATAAAATAATAAACGAACTTGAAATCAACTTGATGGGCAAAACCATCCATTCTAAAACTGTAGACATCGAGGCTTACAATTTATACTTAGAAGCAAAACAATTGATGGAGGAACGCAATTACAAAAGTGATAGTCTTGCTGAGAAAACAATTAGAGCTTCCTTGAAAATCGATAGCACCTATGCACCCTCCTGGGCTCTGTTGAGTGAGGTGGTTTATAATGGGGCATTGAGCTTTTCCAGATATACGATACCAGAGGCAATGCCCATCAGTATTGAGGCAGCAAAAAAAGCGATTTCGTTGGATCCTGAAAATTCAGGAGGATATATTTCATTGACTACTTTGAACCGAGCAGAAAATGATTTTGAATCTGCCGATAAAAATTTAGCAAAGGCATTAGAAATTGATCCTATCAATGTAAATGCTATTTATGAAGCATCTAGTTATGCATTGGATTTGGGAAATATGGAAGACGCTATTTCGCAGATTCATGAAGCCATCCGACTAGATCCAGTCAACGACCTTTTATATTATACACTCGGGCTTTACTCTATCTGGGTAGAGGATCTAAATACTGCAGAGGTAAACATGGCCAAGTACCTCAAAACAAATCCGAGCTCCGGTCTTGCAAATAATTTTATGTCGCAAATTTATCTCAAGCAGGGAAAAATCAAAGAAGCATTTGCTGCTTTGGAAAAAGACAGCGATCCATATTGGAATAACTATAGAAGAAGTATCCTTGAATATGGCGCCGGTAATATTGATAAAGCAGACGAATATCTAAATCAATTTATCAAAGAGTATGGACACGAAGGGTGGCCCAACATCGCTCATATTTATGCATACAGAGGCGATAAAGACAAAACTTTTGAATGGCTAGAATTGGCTCGTAAAAACAATGATGCATCTCTATTTGAAATTCTAAACTACCCTGAATTCAACATACTCAAAGATGATCCGAGATGGAATGCCTTCATCGCAAAACTAAACTTACCAAAGCACGAAAAATTTTCATCTAGATAATCTACCGATCAAATTCTTTGTAGTCAATTGAAGGATCGTAATCTTGATTGGTCGTAATGGAATACAATTCACTTTCTGGCTTGTCAGATTTAATGAAGGGAAACATCAATTGAACATACCATGGTTCTTTCATCTGATTCCAGGCACCAAAACGAGTAGGATACTTTCTTGTAATCTTGGCAGTGCCAAAAATGACATCCCAAATAAACAATAGGTTTCCATAATTTCCATTGGGATGAGAAACACCGTCTTCTTCTGTCAGACCATGATGAGCAAAATGAGTACTAGGAGTAGATATCAATCTTTCAATGACCCAAGCCAAAGGATGTAATATTTTATACTTATATAGAAATCGATCCCACTTTGTTTCGCTATGCGCAAATAGAATTACCACCAATTTGATTGGAAGATAAAATAGGTACACGTAACCCATTCCAAAAAAAATCAATAATGCTGAAAACCAAATACCAGGCATTAATGCATAATATAATATTGCATTTCGGTAAGTAACAAGTACGCCCATCTCTTCTACAACATGGTGTGGTCTATGTAGCTTCCACATCATTCGATTGGAATGTGACAAACGATGCCACCAATATTGCGTCATATCATCCAACACGAGAAATGCCACGATATGCCACACCACCCCAACACCAATAAAATAATCTTCAAATTGTGGAAACCAAGTCTGGCATAACCAAATGGTGACAACAAAAATGGCAGGCTGAATAAGCGTCGGTAAAGTAAACAAACTGACCAATTCGATGGTCCAGTCGTTTTTGGTTCTTTTGTCATCAAAATACAACCCACCCATGGCTTCCATCACTCCTAGCACGAGCAACATGAAAACGGGAATAGATTTGCTGATTACAAGTGGGTCCATTTCTTCATTTTATACCTGGCTTGTCAAGATAATCAAAAACTTAATACAACAACGTATCCACCATAGACAATGGTCCTACAAAAATGAAAAAATCAGATTTACATTACAAACCAACAAGCAAAGCCAATATTGAAATTGAAATCCACAAGCTAAGCTAGAAAGGAATTAAAACTATTCGCTCTCGTCATCTAAATCCAAGATGTACCACTTGATCGCAGCGACATCGATGTTTTTCCTGCGACCCACCTCTTCCGGAGCATAGTGCTTAGCTAGGTAGTTCACTATCGCGGGTTCGCGTATTCCCAGATCGGGAAGGCCTTGTGTTTCTTGCATCCAATCAATCAAATTTTCCCACCCACTTCGCGTGGCACGATTCTGTGTGATCAACTTGGCAGAGTGGCAAGAGGTGCAAGCACCGATGACCAACTGCAAGTCCTTATCTGCCTTTAGCCCAGTTTTCACATGGATGCCGTTTTCAATGAGATTCCAATTGTCGCCACGGGCTTTTGCTTGGGCCATTTCTCCCCGCTCGGTCAATTTATCCAACTGCTCTTGGGTGTATTTCGGCCTATTGAGAAAATCGTTGATCTGGTCTTCCAAGCTTAGATACATAAATGCAAGCACTGCCAATACAACGACCAAGTTGATCATCAACATGAGCATCCTCCAAGAATCCGATGTATCGTATCGATGGTCTTCCATCTATGAAATTTTTACTGCGATTCTGTGACAAGCATTGTTCAAATATCCCTTAGGGTTCCAACCCGGCAATAACATAGGCTGTGTGTTTCCGTCTGAATCTGTGGCTCTTGCCCACAACTCATAGTAACCCGTTTGTGGAAACGAAACCTTGGCATCAAAATGTTGCCATGCATATCTGTTTGTACTTTCAGAGACTGTAGCCTCCTTCCAGCTCACTCCAAAGTCAATTGAATACTCGACCTTGGTAATTTCTCTTCCCGAGGTCCACGCGTGTCCTGCTATCGGAAGCAATTGATCGGCCTTGATGGTTGCACCCGTTTTGGGAAAAGATATAAGAGACTTAACGGGCATATCTTCAATGATGCACATATCCTTTTCATCCACTTTCTCACCAGGTGCCACCGGAGAACATGGAGTTCTATAGGCTGTACCCAGCATTTTTTGTCCATCGTGGACTTGGTCTCTGATTACTATTTTTTCCAACCACTTTCCAGAGCAAGATGCTGGATAGCCTCCAAATACCAATCTCAATGGATATCCATTAAGCATCGGAAGATCTTGATCATTCATCGACCAAGCAATCATACTTTCTTCTTCCAACGCCTTGGCAATCGGCACCCCTCTTGAGATGGAATCCTTGCCTGGGTCTCCAGACAAATGTGTGTCAGCACCGTAATAACCTAGATAGACTGCACTGGATTTTATGCCTACATCATTCAATACGTCTTTCAATCTCACACCCGTCCATTTCACACAACCAACCGCTCCTACACTCCACTGATTTCCTTTCGCAGGAGGACTGAATTCTTTTCGCCCATTACCTCCGCACTCCAATGTTATATCATAACTAACATTTTCAAATTTTGATTTTAGTTCGCTGATGGTGTAGCTCTTTGTCTTACTTGCCGACTCTCCAGTGATGGTTAATTTCCATTTGGTCGGATCGATATTGACAGGAGGAAGTCCATTGTTTCGCACAAAAAATAGATCATTGGGTGTCAGTGAATCATTTAATAAATGCGCTGGCGTTTCCATATTGATGGGACGATCATTGAGAACCGTCATCAGTTGGTTCTTACCAGGAAACTGATTGTCCATGGATTCTCCCAACCCAATCAACTCAAGTCCTTCAGGCAAATTGTGTCCAAAAACAATATTCGTTCCCAAGGAAATACCCAGTGATGCAAGTATTGAATCTTTAATAAATTTCCTTCGCTGATTGCTCATCTTAGTCTTTGTTTATCCTTTCGTGGTCAGAAGCCTTAAAATTCTTACCCGAAATTCCGAGAAGTGATTGTTGTAAAAACTTATCAGGAAATTGTTCTACTCCTGGAAATCCAAGTTTGATATCTTTCCCATTATGAGGAATGTACGCAGTGCCAAAAATATAATCCCAAATAGATAAAGTAAGGGCAAAATTCACCCCATACCTTCTTTCTTCCGGCAACTCAAATGAGTGATGCCAAATATGCATTTCAGGACTGTTGAACAAATATTTCATAATAGGACCCAATACAAGATAGCCTATTATTGCCGAAACGCCCAAGGTCATCAAGGTAGTCGACATCGTTACCGTTTCAAATAAGTTGAAGTCGACCAAATTTTGACTTATTAAAAATCCAATCATAAGTGCAACAATCAAACCTGTATATCTATGATTGATCGAAATATTGGAATGGTTGTAATGACCCCACGCAAGGGTGAAAATATGAATGATAAAAAAGTCATGCAATCCAATTCCCAACAGAGCCAGTGGAAGATACTCTAGTGTTCTGTAAACAATATTTTCCATCCAGTGGTATCGCAAGTGTGCCGCAAATCCCATCTCTTCAACGGAATGATGTACCTGATGGAATTGCCACAACCATTCTGACTTATGCAGCAATCGATGAATCCACCATTGCACAAAATCTCTGATCAAAAATCCGACCACCAAAATAGACCACATAGGCCAACTCGTCATTGGGTTGTTTTGCCTCAAGTCAAATCCTCCACTGATTGCCTTGATACCGTCATTGAAAAGATTCACAAGAACATCGGAAGCGGCATTGTAGATGATCAAGGAAAAGATGAAGAAATTAAAAAACATGTAAAAAGCATCAAGCCAAAAATCCTTTCTCAAAATCGCCTGTTTTTTCCTCCAAGGAACAACCACTTCCAGCACAAAAAAGAACAATGACACCATGATCAACCAATAGAAATAACTTCTAAAAGAAGGATGTGTAATTTCATGCCACAAATATCCAGCATACCCTTTGTAGCCTTCAATAAATATATCTAAGTATTTCTCCATATCAATTTACATTTGCGATAAGCGAATCTTTTGTAATTTTATATTTCTCTTCGTCACTCTGGATGACAGGAATGCTGTTGTCCAAAGAATGTTTGTAACTCCATTCGATCCATGAGCCATCGTAATTTTTGACCTGCTCATAACCCAATACATGTTTCAACACATAAAAGGTATGAGATGTTCGAGAACCACTTTGACAATACAGAATTATTTTTTTATTTGGAATGATTCCGAGGCTATCTAGATCATATCGTAAATCATTCTCTGACTTAATCCGATGATCCCCATTCAAGTCAGCCAATTTGGCCCAGTTTAAATTTATAGCGGTAGGAATACTTCCCCTTTCAAATGCTCCCTTTTTATATGGATGTATCTTGCCTTCATTAAGATACGGCAAGCCTTGGTATTCGAATGACTCTCTCGTATCTACCAACAAAGTATTTGGATCATCGATCGCTTCCAACACATCATTGAAAGATGCAATAATTGAGTCATCAAAATCTGTATCAAGCTGAAAGTTGGTTTCCTTAAGTTGCTTTCCCTCACCTCCTTGGGTTGGCAGACCCGATATCTTCCAAAATTCAATACCTCCATTCATGATTTTAAATTCATCAAAACCATACAAATTTAGCACCCAAGCAAATCGAAATGCATCCACATTGGCTTTTGCATCATAAAGAATAAGGGTTTTCCCTTCTTCATACCCAAGCTTTTGCAAAAGTTTTTGTAGCTTTTCTTTTGATGGTATCAGACCTCCGTATGGCACCGTTACATCAGAACCATAATCCGGTCTCCAGATATTCTGTGCGTTGGGGATGTGCTCCGAGCGAAAAGTATTTACTTTCGATACTTGAATGGGAATATAAGCTTTTGGGTTTTCCAAAATCAGCGTATTGGCAGTCAATGGATCGATCAAGTTATACGCTTTGATCTCTGATTTATCTTTTGAATAAAGTTCAGTGTTTGATACGGTCGACCGATCACTTTTACAAGCACCCAAGACAACCAAAAAACCAAAAATTACTCCACTCATTTTCATATACAACACACTAACTATGAAAGACCTGATCTAAGTTGCTTTCGCCAAATGTAAAAACAATTCCACAAGTACACTTACGCATTGATCACAATATTTCTTTTATTCTTCGATCCATCACAACATCAATATTTATCAACTTGCATTTTTATCTTGCAATTACAATATATTGTGTCTCCAACAAATCGTTGTTGACCTCAAATTCATCAAACCCTGCCACCATCAATTCTTCCTTCACTTTATCCACTGCCACTCGATATCTTTTTGGCGGACCCGGAGACTTTACTTCTTTTTTAAAATCAACAACCATCAAACTTCCTTCCCTATTTATTCCATTTTTTACTTTCGTAAAATAGGCTTCGCGATCTTCAATGTGATGATAGGTATTGACAATAATCACATGATCAACTTCCTCTTTTTTCAATAACGGATCTTCATACTCTACTTTGCGTGTGGAAACGTTATTTGAGTTTGATTTCAATCTTTTTTCTTCTATATAATCCAAAAAACGATCATCTACATCCGCTGCAATAACTTTCGCTCCTTTATCCGCCATTCTAAATGAAAAATACCCAGTCCCTGCTCCGATATCCATGATTTTCTTCCCAGCAATGTCTCCAAATAACGCAATAACCTCATCTGGTTTTTGAGATTTTGTTCGTGTTGGGTCTTCAAATCTTTTGACCAGATTTTCAAATTTGTTTCTATTCATAAATGAATTAGAATCACCTGCGCAACTTCCGAGCAAGATTACCAATAATATCAACGAGATTTTTTTCATTGTCTGAAACAACTGTTTTATTTACCCTTATTGTCTACGATCTCTTTTACTGCCTTCCAGCTACCGCCATTCATTACATTGTCAAATCCATTGCTTTGTAAAATCTGCATTGCCTTGCCGCTGCGGTTACCACTTCTACAAAATACCACAATGTTTTTCTTTCCTTTAAATTCTCCTAAGCGACTTTCTACGTCGGATAAAGGAATGTTGATAGCTCCATCCACACTCCCCCCTGCAAATTCTTTTGGCGTACGAACATCGATCAAAGCTGCTCCATCCTGTATTAATTTTTGTAATGCAGGATCGGTTGATCGATTTACAAAGACAAACATCACTACAATCAAGAAAACTGCAACACCCAAAATTATTTTCATCATCATATTTAATTTTACTTAACCCTCAATACTTATTGAAGTATTCAATTATTAATTTAAAAAATGCTAGATCAAATCACATTTGTCTAGACAATCCAACAAACTAAGAACAGATTTTTCTGCAATATTATAAAACACTTGCTTACCCATTTTTTCAGAATGTAAAATCCCGTTATCGCGCATTTTTGAAAGGTGGTGTGACATCATACTGATCTCACAACCCGAGCCGATCTGTTCGCACAAAGACGAAACATCCATTGCGCCATTGCTTCCCAAAAGTTGCAAAATCTCCAACTTTACTGGATGAGCAACGACCTTAAGCAACCTTGCCGCGTTCTGTAATCTTTTATCCGATAATATGGCTACTTCATTGTTCATATTGCAAAGATATAACATTTTAACAGTTATTCAAGTGTTCAGATGAAGATTTAGTGCTTATAGCACTCCCTGCTATTTAAAATAGCTACTCTACTATTTATTTCCTTTCAATTTGTCTTTGGCCATTTCTAAATTTCCCTGATAAAACTCAAGATCGAGATCCTCATTTCTTTTCGCTACATCGACAGCGCCTTGATAGCTCCTCACTGCTTCTTGAATATCGCCAACATGCATCAATGCCTCTCCATAACTATCAAACACATTGGGAGAATCTGGATGCAAGAGGGTATTTAATTTAAAAAGTCCCAGCGCCGCATTTGGTTTTTCCTTTTTCAATAGATAATCATAACCCATGGTATTGATATCCCATTCACCAAACAAACCTGAATTTATAAAATCACGAATCGTATTCTCCAGCAATTTATCAGATTCCCCAGCAACATAACTAGCCAATACGGATTCCAAATTGACATATTGACGTTTATAACTTTCGCTCTTATCAAATCGAAATTTTTCAGCAGCTTCTATTGCCATTTTGTAGGCCTTATCAAAAGTTTCCTCTACACTTGTTTTGACTTCTGGAATCACGCCCACTCCTTCCCAACTTGTATTAGTAATCGGATTGACTGCCCGACCCGTAGGAATAAATACCGATAAATTTTCATTGAGCCCCATGCCTCTACCAGGATTAGCTCCTCCTCCAGTTTTCTGCCCTATCAACGTTGCCCTTTTTTGTGTTTGCATATTGTAAGAAAACTCTTCCGCTCCAGAAAAAGTATCTTCCCCTGTAATAACAAAAAGAGGCACATCAGGCATCTTCTTCCCATCCACTTCGTCCAAGGTCCAAAATTCTTCTACATGATTATTTCTTCTATAATGTAGACTATTAAGATGTAGCTTCTCATCAAAAAAATGACTGCAGAGATACTGCACCATCCTGGGGCTTCCTCCACCATTTTTACTCACATCTATAATCACTGCATCCGCAAGCGACATCAATTTCATATATGCATCCGCAATCACCTTGGCTCTTTCCATTCCTGCAAAACCTCTTAAATCTAAATATGCCACATTGCCTTCCAAAATCTTAAGTTCCGTAAAGCCATGATTGAAACCTCGATAATTATTTATTTGATCCATTCTTTCCTCCGTTTTTCGTTCGACCGTATTTGGAGGAGCTTCATAAGGAGGATTGGCTCTGACTTTCATATGCTTATCCTTATTGACAGATTGTACGCATTCGGTAAGCGCTTGCGCAAATGTTGCATCATCAGTATACCCATCAAAGCTTCCAGCGTCCAACTCAGCTTTTAATTTTTCTACCGTTTTTTTGCCGACATCCGGATAAATATATTCATTGGTAATATGCATGGACAAAACGTTCACAACCTCTTTCTTGTAGTCCTTCGAAAGCGTGTTTGTCGAAGAAGGTTCTTGCGCAGATAATACATGAAATTGATTACACACAAAAACCAATAAACTGATTCTAATCAGAAAAGTATTCATAATAATTGGGGTTTTACAAATTGGGGTTTACGAAATAACTGAAAACACTACACCAGTAAATACAAATAGATGGCAATACCAGATTGATATCTATTTGCACCTGTTAAAGTAATAAATCTAAAGTATGTAAAACCCAATTCATAAATTGCACTTACAATTATCAACTTTTTAACAAGATTAAATTGTAAGACACAGAAATAACATGCACTTACATTAACCCAAAAGAAAAGACGGACAGCCACACCAAGGATTTTTACAATTTCAAAAAACCAACTGATTCCTTCTCTTTGCAATGGCTCAAAAAAAAACTAAAAAATAAATAAGCAATTGTAGCCTACAACCTACCCATTCAACCAATACTATTAACTTCTTACTGACATCAAATGAGCCCTAAACCAAAAAGCTAACAATCTTTAGAATAAACAAGAACTATTCTAAATCAATAAAATATCTTACTTCCGACTGAAGCTCCCACCTTCAAATTCAGCTTACCACTTCTCGACGCTCATACAAATATCCACCGCAAGCCAAATCCGACGCAGCAAAGCCCACCGACTTAAATACAAGCTTTTCTGATTCTCCATGTGTCTCTTCTGTCTCCCTGCTGCTCAATCCAACAATATCTCCCAACACATCCTCGCGGGTTATCACACCTTTACGCATTGGTATAAGCATATCTCCAGATTCTTCCATTGCCGAAAAAGTATCCACATACAACTTCGCCCCATGCAATACTTGATCATCAGCCTCCCTACTTTCTTTCAAATATGAACCAACCAAATCAACATACACCCCATTCTTCAATCCTTCACCATGCAGTAAGGCTTCTTTTGCCGAGGTTGCTGTCGATATCAAATCGGCCATATTTGCGCAAGCGTCTTTATCAATCACATGTGTCACCGGCAAGCCAGCCATCTTCAATTCCAATGCCTTTTTCTTAGCTTTCTCAAGATCCCTTCCCCAGATTCCTATATTGTCAAATTGATGGATTGTATGGTGAGCCTTGATCAATTCTCCAGAAAGATTTCCAGTACCGATCATCAACATCCTCTTTCTTTTTCCTTTCGCCAACAACTTTCCAGCCAACGCAGAGACCGCTGCAGTCCTCTTACACGTCAAAGTCAATCCATCAAATAGCCCCAGCACATCTCCTGTCTCTCGACTCATCAAAGTGTAGACACCTTGGATACTAGGATGATGTCTGTTTTCAGGAAATACATTGACCAACTTAACTCCCATATACTTTTCATGACCCCAGCTAGGCATAATCAACATAACACCTTTTTTTTCTTCATTCACCTCCAAGTGTGTACGTTGTGGAGTAGTTATTTTTTTAGTATAGAAATTTTGTAAATAAGGGATGAATTCATTGTAATCAAAAAGTTGTTCGATATCTTTTTTGGTAAAGTACTGCATCTGTTAAAAGTAATATTTTTCTGACTTGTCTTTCCAAAAATAATTTTCTTTTGGCAACCCTAGAAAACAAAAATTAATCGAATTTCGACAAATGCAAAAAATAGATTTAAACATTGTGACCCAAGTCACCATTTTATGAAAAAATCAAGTATATTATTACATTTCACAACAAATCGTCGCAGAACACCCATTCTTGGAAAGAAAACAGATTTTATAGGATAGTTATCAAAATTACAGCCGATTTATTTTACTTTTGACTTCTATAAACCGAGTTGTAAATCAAGATAGAATAGAGATGCAGTTTAGATTTTTAATCCCCTTTTTAGTATTGATACATGGATCATTAATTGGTCAAACAGTAACGGGAATTGTTACAGATGAATACCAAAGTTCTATAAGATCAGTCAGCATACTCAATAAATCTAGCAACCTACATACCCATTCAGACGAACTAGGAAAATTTTCATTAGAAAATATAGCCATTGGAGATTCTCTGCAATTTATGCACCTCGGTTTTATCAGTAAGACATTGGTTATTGATGATTTGAACGAAACACTAAATGTTGTCTTGTATACCAATATCATCAGTCTTGATGAAGTTGTCATTTCTCCTAAGATCAATCCGCTACAGCAAGTATCTGACATTGATATCCAAACAAATCCAGTAAATTCTTCACAAGACATTTTGAGAAAAGTGCCCGGCTTATTCATTGGACAACATGCGGGTGGAGGAAAAGCAGAACAATTATTTTTACGAGGATTTGATATAGATCATGGCACAGACATCAACGTAACGGTCGATGGTCTTCCTGTTAATATGGTATCCCATTCTCATGGCCAAGGATATGCAGATTTACATTTTGTGATCCCTGAGACAGTGGACAAAATTGATTTTGGGATTGGCCCGTATTACGAAAACAAGGGAAATTTCAATACTGCAGGTTACGTCAACTTTATGACGAAAAGGAAACTCAACAACAGTTCGATCAAATTAGAAGCAGGACAGTTTGACACATACCGCCTTTTGGGTATGTTTGATTTACTTGAAAGTGAAAAACACAATGCCTACGTGGCCACCGAATATTTATCTTCCAACGGACCATTCGAAAGTCCACAAAATTTTAATAGACTAAACATCTTTGGAAAGTATGCAGGGTTCATTACAGACACAGATCGAATCGGCATTACCTTGTCATCGTTTAGTAGTCGCTGGGATGCTTCAGGACAAATTCCAGTACGTGCAGTTGAAAGTGGATTGATCTCACGTTTTGGGGCAATCGACGACACCGAAGGTGGCATCACATCGAGGACCAACTTACTGGTCAACTACGACAAATTTATCAACGAAGAATCGTCCATTAAAAGTTATGTATTCCTCAGTCAATACGATTTTGAATTGTTTTCCAACTTCACTTTCTTCCTAGAAGATCCTATCAATGGAGACCAGATCAGACAAAAAGAAGATCGCTCCATTTATGGATTCAATAGTGAATATGAAAGATCGTTTTCAACCGAGGTATTGGATGGAAGCTGGAACGCAGGAATTCATCTACGCAACGACGTAAGTCTAGAAAACGGATTATCGCGTACACTCAATCGCAAAGAAATCCTAGAGCAAATTCAACTTGGAGATATTTATGAAACCAACTTGGCCGCTTACTCAGGCACAACCATCGACATAGCTAAATGGACCTTCAATCCGTCCATCAGAGTAGATTATTTTGATTTCAAATATATCGACGCACTACAAACTGCATTCAGTACCCAATCTCAAACAAAGGCAATCCTCAGTCCTAAGTTCAATGTATTCTACACGCTATCTCAAGACCTTCAATTCTACTTAAAATCCGGAAAGGGCTTCCACTCCAACGATGCAAGAGTCGTCGTTGCCGAACAAGGAAATGAAATACTACCTGCTGCATACAGCTTCGATCTTGGATTCACATGGAAGCCAACAAGAAACATGTTTGTAAACATAGCTTATTGGGATCTGTTCCTCGAGCAAGAATTTGTTTATGTAGGAGATGCAGGAATCGTAGAACCAAGTGGAAGAACAAGACGTCAGGGGATTGACTTCAGCTACCGCTACCAACCATTTACTTGGTTGTATTGGAACTTGGATGCCAACTACATCAATCCTAGATCGATTGATGATCCTGAAGGACAAAACTTCATTCCATTGGCACCAGATTTTACGCTTGTGAGCGGTATCAATCTAAACCTAAAATCAGGATTCTATGGCGGTTTAAATTTTCGCTACTTGGCTGACCGTCCAGCCAATGAAGACAACTCTATCGTAGCAGAAGGCTACAACATCACAGACTTGAACATGGGCTACAAATTCAAAAAAGTAAATCTGGGATTCCAAATTCAGAACTTGTTCAATGCAGAATGGAACGAAACGCAATTTGCTACAGAGTCTAGATTGCAAGGTGAGACTCAATCAGTAGAAGAAATACACTTTACACCTGGGGCACCATTTTTTGCTAAACTAATCGTGGAATATATCTTTTAAGGTTTTTCCGGTCAACGCTAGCCAATTGAAAGCCAAGGTTCCTATTCCAAGCTCTAGCTACAAAACAAACAGTTTCTCCAAATACCTACCCTGCTCACCCAGCACTTCCAAAAAATAAACGCCACGCTGAACGGAAGAAAGATCTATCTCTTCAAGCATTACTTCTGATGAGAATACCTCAACACCGGTCGGCGAATAAATCTTTATTCTATAATCATTTCCAAGCTCATTATTCACCAAATACAGTCTGTCGTTGGTAGGATTAGGAAAAGCTTTGATATCTAAAGTAATCAGTTCATGGGTACTCTCAATCAAACAACCCGGAGCATCGCTTGGCAATACGTTTAAAAATAAGAGTTGGATGGAATCACATCCAAATACGGAAGACAAAGTATCGAGATACAAACCAGTTGTTGTGTATTCCTGGTATGATTCACCTTCGCAGATGTCAACACTGAGGTCGTATTTTCCGTGTTCACAGAGATAATAATTTTCAGTTTTATTGGTAATGATAGGTTCATTAAAATCAAAGTAGATTCTTGCTTCGTTTTCTATCAGTGAACCCGGATCAGTATTTGGATCAACACCCACTTCAAATTGCACAAATCCATGTGAACCCATTTCATTGGTTGTGCTATCCACCAAGGCTATATCTGGAAAGTTAATTACCAAGATAGATCTTTCCAAATGCCATGTAAAGTCATGTGACGCTACCAACGGTCGTATCGTACTGGCATCAAAATACTCCGGCAAGTCATCTACAATCCTAACATTAAAAGCCGTGTCGGATCCAGTGTTCTGAAATCTTATTTTGTATTCCAAACTAGAATTTTCTTCAATTACTTCTCTCAATTGGAAACCGTCAACGAATGAAGTTTTATCGTTTGGATCCCAAGAACCGATATTGGGCATACATTGGAAATATTGAGCATCTGAATCCAATTCAAAACATGGGTTTTCATACTCCACCAGAAAAATATTGGTGTAATGCTCCCAACCTAGTGGAGCTTCACAAGACAAATTAAAAGTAATGGTACCATTTGTATGTTGGTTTCGCCCTATGGCATCGACACCTAGCGTTATCCTGTTTCCATCTTCTTCCAAAACTTCAAAACTCGAACCATTAAAATTGAAATGCTCATCGAGTTCGACGATAATCTGCAAATCTTCTGTTGCGACCGAACCAAAGTTATCTAGGCGTACACTGAAGGTATTGTCAAAACACCTTCTCAAAAATGGAGTGCCAGCATTGATTTCAACATCGGCACATTCTCTGATAATTTCCAATGGGATATATACTAGATTTTCTTCATCTTCTACAATATCAATCGTCATTGATGAATTACAACTAGCATAAAATTCAGGATTGAAGTTGGCCAATACTTCATAACTATCACCACTAACAATCAATTCGACTTCACCGTCTTTGTCTGTCAAACTTTTAAAACCTGGACCGATCTCAATAAAAATATTTTCAAGTCCCTCTTCATTATCATCAAAAGTACAATCACCATCTTCATCAAGAAAAACCTTGACCTTCACAACACTTGATCTTCCTTCTAGGGTTTCATTGGATGTAAGGATTCCTGTACCGTCTCCCGCAATATAGACATGGTTATCACGAGCAATGGTTACATCATTGATTCTGTACAAATCTGGATGAGTAGGAGTAATGTCTCTCCATGTAAGACCAGCGTCATAACTCACCGCTGCAACCCTTTCTCCCCACAGAAGCAACCTTCCCTTCTTATCAGATTTTAAATGATACGTACCTGCATAGGTGCAATCGGGAAAAGGAAAATTGGTTTCATTCCATGTCTTTCCTCCATCGTAGGTAAACATAAAAGTTCCAGGTGCTCCATTGCCTCCTGGATGTCTTACAAAATATAAATGATTAACATCAAATGCCGATTCATAATTAGAACACCAAGAAAAACCAAAATCATAATTGACCAACTCTCCATTTTCATCCCAATAAGTCAATCCATTAAAATCAATTCCATAGACGGTCTCGGGACCCATTAATCCAATAGGCTCAAAACCAGGATCAATGGTATCCCAAGTCATGCCATCATCTTCTGAGGTGTAGTATAAATTTTGGAAGTCATTGAGTGCAAAAATTTTGTTTCCTCGTTGATGAAAATCAGTTGCAAAAAATGGTAAATCATCCTGCCAAGTTGCACCACCATCCACCGATCTATAATTGTTGCTCGCCAACAACGTCCCTGATTCAAGCACAAATATTTCATCTGAAAACAATGGATCTTCGTAGGTCTCCCACGGATCATTCAAGGACTGTTTGTAATAGGATATTTCTCGACATGTCCCAATCACAATATTATTATCCGGACCGACAATCACTTTTTCTGCGTGAGGTGTGGCCCGTCTATTTTCTTTTTGAAGCCACGTCAATCCGCAATCATTGGTATGATAAATAGGATGAATTTCACAACCAAACAAATCCGTATAAATCAAATTACAATCTCCGGTGCTCCATACCGTATGTGCACCTTCCAGCACAGGAATGGTCATTTCGCTATAGCTATCTCCCCCATCATTTGAAACAAATAATTTATCAGGATTAAAACCTTCGGTTACCAAAACTCCTTGATTGTCAACATAGAGAAAGGACGACTCTTCCTCGTAAGAAATCCAGTTTTGACCTTCATCTTCCGTATAGTTTCTAAAGGTATAAATTCGACCATTGGCATATTTTCTAACTGGAGTTTGGTTATTAAAAGAGGCAAGTTCATTCAACGCATGATCAAATCTCTTGATGGTGTTATTTGCAAAAGCATAAAAGGATTGACCATCGATCTTCCCAAATGTACTTGCCTTAAATTCATATTCTCGCAACTTCCACCCAGTCAAATCATATACAGCCATATCCCGTATAGCTGCAGCTATTAAGATTTCTTCATCATTCAAAAATTCAAAATCATTGATTGCAGCGCCGGGTACTTCCATGATCATCTCCAACGGATCCGTTGGACTTATGTAACGGTATAATTTATTCGTGTTTACCAAATACAAGTCACCATTGTAGCTCTTCATAACCAATCGAAAACTGGTATTCCACACAGAAACAGAAAAATTATCGATCTCCGGTCCTTCATAAAATAATTCCCAACTATCTCCATTATCGGACGACTTCATAAGTTTGGCGGGAAAATCATAAAACCCGATAATATCTCCATTTTCAAGCGTCGTAATGACCTTGATGGCCATATCGTTGTGCCGCTCAAGCTCGCTATAGGTGAGCTGTGAAAATGCCACATGGCTTAATATAAGGCCAATAAATAGCGCGGAAAGTCTCATAAGTGGAGTTGTTTTGTTAGTCTTGATTATAATAATAACCAAGATTTTTCACTGAACGCTGCTTAATATAGCACAAAACAAAAAAACTGATAGCAAACACCCACAAATAAAAAAGGACCACCTATCAGGTAGTCCTTTTGTTTATTTCTTCTTGGCAGCTGGCTTTTTCTTGGCAGCCGCTTTCTTCTTAGCAGGTGCTTTTTTCTTTGCCGCCGCTTTTTTCTTCTTCTCTTTAAACGAACCAGGATATTCTTCTTCCACCAACTTCTTTACTTCTTCCAAAGTCAAGGTCGCTGCTTGCTCCGAAGTTTGTCGTTTGTCATCTATCTTTGGCAACTTGATTGACTTCTTTTTGAATCGGATAAAAGGTCCCCATCGTCCATTCTCAATCGCCAATTTCAATTCCGGCCATTGCATCACAAATCGGTTTGCTTCTTTCTCCTTTTTCGCTTCAATCAATTCTTTGATTTCTGCATCAGAAAGATTTTCTGAATCGTATCTCTTTGGAATATTGATAAACCAATCATTCCATTTTAAGTAAGGACCAAAACGTCCTACACCCTGCGTAATTGGCATTCCATCATGCTGCCCGATTGGCATATCTGCTTTGATCTTTGCATCGATCAATTCTTGGGCACGCTCCATTGAAATGGTCAGTGGATCTTCCCCTTTGGCCAATGAAATATATTTCTCATCGAATTTAATATATGGACCAAATCTTCCCAATGCCAATACCACTTCTTTGTCCAAATATTCACCAAGTGTATAAGGCAACTTAAACAACTCCATGACTTCTTCCAGTGTAATGGTAGAAATTGACTGCCCCCTTTTCAGGCTGGCAAATTTTGGTTTGCCTTCCTCTCCTACTTCCTCTCTGGTTCCAATCTGCGCCACCGGCCCAAATCTTGACATCTGCACTAGAATCGTATGACCTGTAGCCTCATCCACACCCAGATCTCTTCTTCCCTTCGCTCTTTCGGCGTGCTCAATTGTTTTCTCTACTGTTTCATGGAATGGATCATAAAAATCAACCAACATATCCTTCCACTCTATCTTCCCTTCTGCAATCTGATCAAGACGTTCTTCCACATCTGCTGTAAAAGTGTAATTCATGATCTCCTCAAAGTGTTCGCTCAAGAAATCAGTCACCACCATCCCAATGTCTTTACCATAAAGACGTTTGCTGGTTGCACCAGTGTTTTCAGTTTCTATTACTTTCTCAATCTCATCTGATTGTAAGGTCAATACATTATAATCACGTGGCTCCCCTTCTCTGCTCTCTTTTGCAACATACCCTCTTGCCGGGTCCATGATCTTTGTAATCGTCGGTGCATAAGTAGAAGGTCTACCGATACCCAACTCCTCAAGTTTCTTTACCAATCCTGCTTCTGTATATCTTGCCGGTGGTCTTGTAAACTTTTGAACCGCTCTCACAAACTGATTTTCAAGTACTTGACCTTTTGTCAATGGAGGTAAAAGACCAGAATCTTCCTTCTTCTCATCGTCTTCGTCGTTGTCAATAATATACAACTTCAAAAATCCATCGAATACAACCACCTGACCCTTGGCAGTAAATCTTGCATCTGCTACCTTCGATGAACCAATAACAACCGTAGTATTTTCAAGTTTGGCGTCCGACATCTGTGAAGCCAAGGTTCTTCTCCAGATCAATTGATACAATCTCAATTGATCTCTTTCCAGTTTTGGTGCTATATTTCCTGCATCCGTAGGTCTGATGGCTTCGTGAGCTTCTTGTGCTCCTTTGGCATTCTTTCCAGCATAATCTCTAGTCTGAAGATACTCTTTACCATATTTTTCCTCGATCTGAGCAGCAATCTGTCCTACAGCTTGTTTACTTAGACTCTTAGAATCTGTTCTCATGTAGGTAATCAATCCTTGCTCGTACAATCTTTGCGCAGTTCCCATCGTCTGGTTTACCGAAAAACCAAGTTTGGTAGATGCTTCTTGTTGAAGCGTAGAAGTAGTAAACGGCGCTGGCGGCTTTCTTTTTGAAGGTTTAACTACGATATCATCAATCGTATAAGTCGCTCCTTTGGATTGCTCTAGAAATTTCTCAGCATCTTCAATGGTTTCTAGATTGTCTTTCAACTCAGCTTTTAGCGTTGTTGCTTTCCCATTTTTGTCTTTAACCGTAAAAAATGCGACCACCTTATAATATGGTGTCGATTCAAAAGCAATAATTTCTTTCTCCTTTTCAATGATCAGCTTAACCGCTACAGATTGTACTCTTCCCGCTGATAATTTGTTCTTTACTTTCCTCCACAATATCTCCGACAACTCAAATCCCACCAATCTGTCTAAAATTCTTCTTGCTTGTTGGGCATTTACCACGTTTAAGTCTACGGTACGCGGTTCAGTGACCGCATTTTGGATCGCGGACTTGGTGATTTCTCTAAAAACAATTCTTTTTGTGGTCGCCGCATCCAGACCTAAAACTTCGCATAGGTGCCATGCAATTGCTTCACCCTCACGGTCTTCATCCGTCGCGAGCCACACTTCAGATACCTTTTTGGCGGTATCTTTTAATTCTTTTACAACCTTTGTTTTTTCTGGAGAAACGACGTAGCTAGGTTCAAACTTATTTTCCTTGTCGATTCCTTTTTTCCCTTTATCTAGGTCTCTTATATGGCCATAGCTTGATTTAACTATGAACTCCCCATCCAAATATTTACTGATGGTTTTTGCTTTCGCGGGTGACTCCACTATTAGCATTTTCTTAGCCATGTACGAGGGTTTACTTTGTATATTTCTATAAAATAATAGACTTAAAAATTAGAAGTTGAATTCCAAATTAGCTGCAAATGTATACGAAAATTTATAAATAGCAAGCTTGACTTATAACCAAAGACATATTTATGTCCCTAAATTAGTTCTTACCGTCTTTCGGAATTTTTCTGATTTCCGTTTTTATAGTTTGGTTCTCTTCTTGTCTTTTCTTCATCTCTGCTTCGTGTCTTTCATTCACTTTTTTAATTACATCTACTTCGACAAGTACATCATTATTTAAAGTCGCATGTAGGTATCGGATCAGATATTGCGCCATAGCATCCGGCGTCAATACTCCCTTCTTTTTCAATATGTGTGAGATTCTCGATCCCGTATAAAACTGCCAGTTTACGATCATCCATCTTCCGATACCAAAGTGCAATTTTTCAGCTACATCTTCTATGTTCGCTTCCGCAAATTTTTTCAATGAGGCTTCATCCGACAAGCTTTGCAATTCGCCCAAGGCTTCTTCGATACTCCCAGGAATATAAACGCCCTCAAGGTGGGTCTGCTTGATATTACGATTGTACTCTTTTAAATACTCCTCTTCGTTTTGGGCAACATCTTGTGCCGGAATACTCAGGGAAAACCCTAGAATTAAACAACTTATGATAAAAACTCTCATTAATGTCTTATTTGATTACTAACATTAACACCAAAATGCCATATAGTATTTCGAGAAGTGTTGAATTAACATAACCTTTGGTAATATATTTGTACAGTATTATACACAAATCATACCTTTTAATGAATCTTAGAATATCAAACATATATTTTATACTGTGTATTTCATTTCTAATCCACAATACCGCCTTATCCCAAAGGTCCTGTGGATCCAATTCATTAATGGAAAAATTCTATCAGGAAGTCCCTGAAGCAAGATCAAGCAACGATCAAGCAATCAAACTTTGGAAAGAAAAAAGCAAAGCAGGCAACAGAAGTTCGATAGAAGTAACAATTCCAGTACATGTTATTATAGTACACCCTCCCGGCCAGGCAGTTGGCACAGGAGACAACCTAAGCATGGATCGTATTATCTCACAGATTGATGTGCTTAACCAAGATTTTTCAGGTACCAATACAGATATTGTCAATGTTCCATCTCAATTTGATACAGGAGCATCTGATATTCAGTTTTGCCTGGCAACTTCTGATCCAGCTGGAAATCCAACAAACGGAGTTACCCGTTATGAAACCGATTTAGAATTTGGGACCAACAACTTCTTCATTATGGAACAAACCATATGGGACAATAGTTCGTACCTTAATATATATGTGACTTCCACCATTCAAGACCTAGGATTCTCACCAGTTGCTTCACCAGCCTACACCATTCCTCCTATGTGGGATGCACCTACAGTTCTTACGTCATCTTTCGGTGGCCCTGGTTTTGCTACTTTAAACAATTACGATTTAGGACGTACTGCTGTGCACGAGATTGGACACTGGTTGGGGCTAAATCATTTATGGGGACCCACTGGTGGTGGTTGTACCGAAGATGATGGCATGGATGATACGCCTACTCAAGAGGATTCAACCTTTGGTTGTCCAAATCATCCACTCGCATCATGCAACAATCCAGCGATTTTCTTTATGAACTTCATGGATTATGTTGATGATGATTGTATGCTTGCCTTCTCTGAAGACCAAGTAGACTACATGCATTTTATCATCGAACAAGTAAGACCCGGATTGATCGGAGCAAATCTTACAAAATGCGAAGACATAGTAGTACCAGATCCAGTTGTAGGAACCTTACTTTCTACGACCAACGAATCTTGCAGCGGAAGTTTTGATGGATCTGTCAGCATATCCGCTTCTGGTGGGACACCACCGTATTCATTTTCACTGGATGGATCTGCAGCACAAACAAGCGGTACTTTCAATAATATTTCTGGTGGAAACCATACGATTACAATTTTTGATTCCCAAAATCAGTCGGGCAACATTGATTTTAATATTGAAATAGCCACCCCTATCCTAGTAGAAATCGTTGCAGTCACCAATCCTTGCGGAAACAACACCAATGGTTCTTTCGGAGTTGTTGCCACCGGAGGAAATGGTGGTACAATCAACATCACTTTAAACCAAAACATGACTGCTCCCAACAATTTTTTTACGGGACTTTCATCAGGTATTTTTACCATTCAAGCATCAGATCCACAAGGCTGTGTTGAAGAAATTCAATATGACTTAACGTCAAATATTGATCCATTTGCCCCAATAACAACAGACATACTTTATCCAAGCTTTGATGCTTGCGAAACAGATCCCAATTCAGTGAATGTGCAGTTTACCACTGACATCAATGATGGGATAAACAACATTACGTTGAGCAACGGAATGACGAGTAGTACTGGTTCTTTCTCCAACTTGTCAACGGGTACTTATGATTATACAGCAAGCAGTCCTGATGGTTGTCAAGAAACAGGAAGTTTTGTGATTGACCAAGAATACTATTACGACATCAATTTTACTGCTACGCCTCCCTCTTGCGCTTCAGCCAATGATGGACGTATTATATATACCAACAATACAGACTTACAAATAACCGTCGTAATGTCCGTAGGTACATCTACAGGCCCGACAACATACGAAAATATAGAAGCCGGAATGCATACCGTGTCGGTATTTGGATTCAACAATTGCCTTCTTGAAGAACAAACGATCGATTTTAGCGTCAACGAAATAGTAACAGAGATAGATGAGATCAATCCAGACTGCTCTACTGGACTTACAGATTTCCAAGTATCAGCAACAGGTGGAACAGGTCTATTGACATACAGTTTCAACGGCATGAGCAATACGACGGGTTTATTTGAACATGTAGATCCTGGAACACACGAAGTGATTGTTACTGACGAAAACAACTGTGCTCAAGCCATTTTGGTAAACATACAAGGTGTTGATGCGCCTATCAGTGTCAACACGACTTTGGGGCCAGATGTCCTTTGTTTTGGTGAAACCACTTTTATAAACATCGATGTTCAAGGTGGCGCACCACCCTTTGAATACATCTTAAATGGTATCCCGCAGAACGGACCGTTTATAGATAATCTTGGTGGCGGATCATATGAACTCATTGTCCGTAGTGGGAGTGAATGTGCGGATGATTACGTCTGGCAAGGAGAAGTCATTCAGTACGAAGAACTGGTAATGGAAAATATTACCATCATCGACTCTGAATGCTCAAGCGCTGGCGGAAGCTTTGAGGCAGAAATATTTGACGGAAGTCTACCTTTCTATTACATACTAGATCAGACCGATACTTTTTTGATTTCAGAATTACCAGCTCTAGAACATGGCCAGCATAGTATTCAAGCAATGGATGGCAATGGGTGCACCTCTGCGCCGATTGATTTTTTTACGACTATTTCAGAACCAATCAGCATTGAGGTGGAAATTGAAGACAATGTGAGTTGTTTTGGAGAAGATGATGGTAAGGTGAATCTATTTATTGACAGCAATCTAGGAGTAACCAGTTATGACTGGAACCTTCCCGTATCCAATTTTCAAGCGCTGACTGCTGGAGCATATTCTTTGACAGTGACCAACACCGATGGATGTACGGCGTTGGCAGAATTTGAAATCACTCAGCCGGATGAACTGATGATTGAAACGGAAAACTTAGTACCGGCTGGCAATCTTGCTGGGAGTGCAGAGTTCGTTATGATGGGCGGCACCCCACCATACAGTTTCAATGTAAATGGGATAGAAAGTGAAGATGGATTTTTCTCTTTGCTACAAGGAGATTATGAAGTAGATATCGCTGACGCAAATGGTTGTTCACTTACCCATGTATTCACCATTTTATTCTCGACATCAACCGATGACCTTGAAAACATTTTAGACTTTTCTATATATCCAAATCCAACCAGCAACAATCTAACCATCGATTGTATCGAATGCAATACTTCAACCACCTTTACGATTTACACCATAGAAGGAAAGAAAATAATGGAGGGTCAATCGCTGGATACAGGAAATAAAATAGATGTTAGCAGATTGAACAATGGACTCTACTTCTTACAAGTAAACCACAACGGCAAGTCAAGTACGCATAGATTTATGGTAATATAAATCAACGGACCACAAGTTTTGTACCTGGTGAATTTTCAAGTATTACTACATCGACCGATACTTCTTTATGAAGCATCTTACCTGCAGATGTAATATTACAACGTGGAATTTTAGCTATGATCTCTTTGATTGAACCAACAGATTCTCCGCTCGCCATTTCTGGTTTATCAAATTCAATAACATCATCATTGCTTACCCTTGCCACACCAAGACTTCCAATTGATTTTCCTTTCTGAACTACCCGCGCAGATTCATTCATGAGTCTAAATTTATATTCAGGATTAAGGATTTTAATAGATGCATTCATGGTCTGTTGGACAAAGGTGGGTTCGCGATTTATCGCCATATAGGATTGCATAAGTTCTTCAATAGAAAATAATTTGTAGTACCCCTTCCAGTCCTTTCTATAATTGTTTATTTTGGATTTGTTCTTTCCTGACTCTAGTGATGCAAGTGCTTTCTCCCCTACTGAAAAATCGTAATCTTTAAACACCAGTTGATCCTTAATTATTTCTGCAGGCAAGTAATATTTCTTATCCCTCAACTTAATGATTTTGTATGCAATATTTCCTTCTTGGACCACATTGGTCCCTTTGCCTATGGTATTATCATACAACAATTCAAGCCTTATGATGGTGTCCTTTTGAAGGTTGACCAAAAATCGTTCATGCTCATCTGTCTTGATCAATTGTTTCTCAATCCCGTATTCAAAAAATTGCTCTTTCTCTTTACTCGATATATAGGCTGTTTCATTCGGATTCACCTTGTACGTTTCTGCATTGACGATGGCAGTGACAACATCAGAAGAGGCGTTGTATAACTCTATATGAGCAAAATCAGCTTCATTACAAGCCAAAAGTAAAGTCATAAAGAACAAACCAAGAGGGAACAAAAATTTCATAAAACTCAATTGTATTTGATGATGCCTCAAAGTTAATCAATAAGACTTGTTTATGTATCACGTCACATTAGACAAAAAAAGGAGCGCGCATATCTGCACGCTCCTATTATTATACCAACCTATTATTATTCTCTAAACCGCTACTGATTCTTTAAGTGACTCAGGTATTGGTTTAATTCTATTTCTGTATGAAATAATACTTCTCTTGGCTTAGATCCATTGGTGTCTCCTACGATCCCAAGCGTACACATCTGATCCATGATCCTTCCAGCTCTGTTGTAACCCAACTGAAGCTTTCTCTGTATCATTGACGTTGATCCATGCTGTCCACTCACCACCAATCTTGCCGCTTCTTCAAACATGCTATCTAGGTCTGACCATTTCAAGTTCTGGCCTTTACCGCTGATATCTGATTCATCCGCTACTTCTGGTAAGAAGTATGGCTGAGGATATGATTGCTGTGCATCTATATGATCAATCACTCTTTCTACTTCTGGTGTATCAACAAATGCACATTGTATTCTTATTAAATCTGCTCCAATGGTAAACAACATATCTCCCATTCCTACCAACTGTTCTGCTCCTTTATGATCTAAGATGGTTCTTGAATCAATATTAGAAGTCACCTTGTATGATATTCTCGCTGGGAAATTGGCTTTGATCATACCTGTAATAATATTAGTCGTAGGTCTTTGCGTTGCAATGATCAAGTGAATCCCTATCGCTCTTGACAATTGTGCAAGTCTTGCAATCGGTAATTCGATTTCCTTTCCTGCTGTCATGATCAAATCCGCAAACTCATCAATCACTAGTACGATGTATGGCAAATACTTATGACCATCGTTTGGATTAAGCTTTCTTTCAACAAACTTTTTATTGTATTCCTTGATATTTCTGCATCTCGCCTTCTTAAGAAGATCATATCTCGCATCCATTTCTATCGTCAAAGAATTCAGCGTGTGAATGGCTTTGGCAGTATCAGTAATGATCGGTTCTTCTGAATCCGGCAAGAAAGTCAAGAAGTGCTTGTCCAACTTAGAGTATGGGAACAATTCTACCTTCTTAGGGTCAATCATTACAATCTTCACCTGTGATGGATGTTGCTTATATAGCAAGGACATCAAAATAGCATTGATACCTACCGACTTACCCTGACCAGTTGCACCGGCCATCAACAAGTGAGGCATTTTAGCCAAATCGGCAACGAAAATTTCATTGGCGATCGTCTTACCCAATGCAATAGGCAAAGCCATCTTGGCATTCTTAAATTTATCATTGTTGATTACCTCCTTAAAGGCCACAATGTTTTTCTTTTTGTTTGGAACCTCAATACCTATCGTACCTTTTCCTGGTATTGGTGCGATGATCCTAATTCCCAGTGCCGAAAGACTTAAGGCAATATCATTTTCAAGATTCTTGATTGACTTAATTTTGGTTCCTGGTTTTGGTATAATTTCATAAAGCGTTACCGTAGGTCCGATCGTTGCTCGGATACCTGTAATCTGAATCTTATAGTGTGACAAGGTCTCCACAATCTGATTCTTATTTGCCTCGAGCTCCTCTCTATCAATCGTTACTTTTCTATCCGCATAATCCTCCAATAAATCCACTGATGGGTATTCATAATTACTTAGGTCAGCAGTTGGATCATAGGGAGTTAAGGTCGAAGGATCCTCTTCCTCTTGTACGGGTAGCACCTTAGATTCCTCTTCAGGTTTTTCCACCATCTCAAATGGTAGATCTGGCACTCCTTGCCTAGCTAGGCCAGGAGCATCAGCGTTATTACTTCCAGCAACGGGAGCAGAAGAAGTCTCTATAGGTACGCTAACCGATTCATTTTGTGTTGGCTTCACCTCATTGCCTATCTCATTGGGATTGACCAAGTCAAGCATAAGATCTTGAAGTACTTTTGGCTTCTCTCTCTTTTTCTCAACAACAGGTACTTCCAAATCCATACCTGGTTCATAATCAGGGAATGCCTCTGGATTATTTAAAGGTGAAACTTTATCTTTTACTGCATCAGCTTTCACCGGTGCCTCTTCGTTTTCTTCTTGATCATCTCTCATCATCTCTTCCAATCTACCAAAGTACCCTCTGCTTGAAGCTTTTTTAGATGGTCTAGATGCCACTGCCTCACTTGAGTGGAATAAATCCAAACTAGGCAATGAAAATCTATTCAATGAATCAGAGGTTGTAGCCAATGCTGGCTCGATGTTAGGATTTAAGAACCAAATGGTTGTAATACCTAAAATCAATACTATAAATAGCAACAAGCCTAACTTTCCAATAAAATTGGTCATCCATATAAATACAGATTGTCCCATAACACCACCCCAGCTAAAGGCCGATTGACTCATTAAGAATTCAATAACCACTGATGCCAGCGCCATGATCAATATCGTGCGAACACTAAATTTGACAAATTCGATGATTGGTGATTGTCGGATAAGACCTAGGCCCAATTTTACCAATATGGCAACTACTCCAAATGAACTAATCCCAAAACCCCAATAAAAGAATGCATTGGAAGTGATAGCACCAAAACGGCCAAGCCAATTGTCAACCGTTATGTCATTGGCGAGCATGGTACCCCAAGAATTGGTAAGTACTTTATCTTGGTCTAGTTTCCATGTAAAGAAATAAGACACAAAGGCTATGCTCAATAAAAGGGCAAAAAACAGGCAAAATAGACCTGCAATCTTCCATGTTCGTTCGTCGTTCAAGAACTTCGAAAAGCCTTTCTTATTTGATTTTTTCTTCTTTCGAGCCATTAATATTCGATTTTTGGATATCAATCGCTAATGTAAAACAATATATTACATATTACAAATAATCGTAATATATAAATCTATAGCTGTGTTAAACAAACTTAATTGCGCAATGTTCAAACTTATACTATTTTCGCCTCGGCTTCTCTGATTGAGATAGCCAACAAACAACACAACTACAATAAACAACAACAAACAAATACTATGGCTCATCGTATATTAATAGCAGGTGCAGGAGGAATTGGCCAGGCTACAGGTCTTATTTTAGCAGAGAAATCGGATTTTGATTGTGAAATATTTATAGGAGACAGATACAGCTCAGCCAGCGATGATGCGAAGGTGTTTATTGAAGAAGGTGCCGACGCCAAAGGCATTGTACATCCATTTATTATTCCGGAATCAGGTATCAATGATGAATTTAAGGATATCCTTAACAAATGTGACATCATACTTGATTGCCTACCAGGCAGTCAAGCGCCTAGATTGGCGCAATTGGCCAATGACTACGATCTACATTATGCAAACCTGACGGAATACGTCAACGAAACCAATCAGGTAACAGAAATTGCTAAAAATTCGGAAAAAGGTTTTATCCTTCAAACTGGATTGGCTCCAGGATTCATCAACGTACTTGCTATGAAGCTTTTCAACGAGTTTACCAGTAAATACAATGTTGATAAAGTGCAGAAAATTCAGATGAAAGTAGGTGCTCTCTCAGATCACGTATTGGCTCCCCATTTTTATGCATTTACATGGAGTCCTATAGGAGTAGCAACCGAATATGTCAAAGACGCGATTGCAGTAAGGAACTACGAAACAGTAACTATCAAATCTCTCGCAGATATAAAAGGACTTATCATAGATGGAAACAGATATGAAGAAAGTTTCACATCAGGTGGTGCTGCTGATTTACCAGAAGCACTGGCTGGTAAAGTAGCCGATCTAGATTATCAGACATTGAGACATCCAGGTCACTATGAATGGGCAAAAAAAATCATAGATAACACAAAAGAGGGAGAAGACACGATCCAGCATCTTGAAAAAACAATGCTTCAAGAAATCCCTTCAGTTGAAGACGATCGAGTAATTATCTATTCAACAGTAATCGGAGAAGATTCAAATGGAAGATTGAGAGCATTGGAAGCTTCTTACAACATCAAACCAACCATGGTCGGTAGTAAAAAATTAAGAGCTATTCAGACCACGACAGCGGCACCTTTGTGTGAGGCAGCCTATATGTTGTTGACTCAAAAATTAAAAGGACCTATTTTCCAAAGCATGATTGATCCAGATAAATTTATCAATGGACCATTTGTAAAAGCCATCTACGGATAAACTCCAACCTTTTTCAGTCTACTTTTACAAACTCCTGTGTCTTCACAGCGTTTTTCTGCATGATTCTATGTGCTGTATGCGTAGAATCATCCCTACTTTCTTAGCTTCGTAATACAAATTACTATACATTATGCTAAGATCAATACTTGCTTTATTTTGTCTCTGTTTTATACTTGCTTCATGCAGTACCAATACCCAAACCAATAATGAGACAGAGGAATACAAAAGTCACTTCCCCAATGAAGATTATTTCAACAAAAGAAATTATCCAGAAACTACATTCGATCACAAGGCGTACTTCAATCAGATCGCTGAGATCAAAAACAATCCCGCATTAAAAACATTTACCGGAGAGTGGAAAGATCAAGGTCCTGGAAACATCGGAGCAAGGATCAACAAGATTGCTATCAATCCCAATGATGAAAATGAAATTTACCTTGGCTATGCCAGAGGCGGTCTTTACAAAACAACAGATGGAGGATTAACATGGAGAGACATGTTCAGAGAATTCTCCTACTTGTCTATATCACATGTAGAAATTGACCCAAATGACACCAACACCATTTACATTGGTACAGGGGATGAAAATATTTCACACTACCCTGCTATCGGAAATGGAGTATACAAATCTTCTGATGGAGGTGAAACTTGGGAACACCTTGGCTTGGGCGAAACTGGCATTATATCCAAAGTAAGTGTAAGCCATCAAGATCCAAATGTTCTTTATGCATCTGCTATGGGTATTCCGTTTGAAAAAACAGATGATCGCGGATTGTACAAGTCCGTTGATGGTGGTGACAGTTGGGATCAAATATTTTTTGCCAACGACTCCACGGGTATTATTGATATGGTCGTTGCACCTGACAATGCGGACATCGCATACATTGCAGGGTGGAACAGATTGAGAGACAACAACAACTCGAAAGTATCCGGTCCAGATGCTAAAATCTGGAGAACAACAGATGGTGGTGACAACTGGACACAAATGGAAACAGGTCTTCCCGAAGGAGAATTTGTAAGAATAGGATTGGCCATGTTTGATAGTGAAACTGTTTTCGCTTCATACTCATTCAGCGGTTCTAATCAGTTCTGCGATGAAAACGGGATTAACTTTTATGGCTTGTATAAAACGAGTGACGGTGGAGACAATTGGGAAAGAACCGATGCAGGAGAATCAACACAATTACCTTGCGGTTTTACAGGAGGTTTTGCTTGGTACTTTAGCAAGCTAAGCGTCAACCCATTGGATCAAGACGACATCTGTCTTGCAGGAGTACAGATGCACAGAAGAAATCCTACCACAGGTCTTTGGCGTAATATGGTTTTTGATGTTTCTGAAGGAGTAACACCGCACGTGGATTTCCATGACATGGTTTACTACGGAGACAACTTATACGCCGCTACAGATGGTGGTGCATACAGATACAATGATACTGAAGGATGGGTGGATATTGAAAATATTTCTACCAACCAATTCTACCGAATAGAATACAACAACCACGAGCCAGATCTTTATTATGGTGGTCTGCAAGACAATGGTGTAGTCGGTGGAAATGGTGAAAACATCAACGACTGGTTCAGAATTTCAGGCGGAGATGGATTCCAATTAAGATTTGACCCAAACGATCCAAACTTTGTCTATACGGAATCTCAGAATGGAAACATTCGCGCATCCAGTAATGGAGGCCAAAGTTTTAGTGGCTTTACCAATGGATTGACTGGCGATAGAAATTGGGACATGCAATACATCTTGAGCCCGCACGATTCAAAAATAAGATACACCGGAACCGACAAAATGTTCATTCATATTGGTGACATCAACGATGATCCTTGGATTCCTATGAGTGACCAAGACCTGACCGATGCAGAAGAAGACCCACTTGGTTTCTTTGAGCACAACATTACGACACTCTCCCAATCAGCACTCAATGCGGGAAGACTTTATTGCGGAACCAGTGATGGTTTCGTTTGGCGCTTGGCTGATTCGGGCAATGAGTTTGTTCAGATCAATGATGGATTGCCAAGACGATGGATTTCAGAAATAAAGCCTTCTCCGACTTTTGAAGATGTGGTATTTGTCACCGTAACTGGATATAAGAACAATGATTTTGTTCCTCACATTTTTAGATCTGACGATGCTGGAGACAATTGGATAGACATCAGCGGAGACCTTCCTGAATTTGCCATCAACGACGTATACATTCTCCCTGGCTTCAACGATCAATACATTTTCATTGCTACAGAAATTGGAGTATATGTAACCATGGATGGAGGATCCTCGTGGAATCGTCTTGGGGATGATTTCCCATTCATTCAATGCCTAGACCTTGAATACAACGACATCAACAATGAATTGGTCGTCGGTACATATGGAAAAGGATTGAGAACTTTCGACTTGGCCCAACTATTGCCAAGTTCTACCAAATCTATTTCGGTCAACAACTTGATTGCTCTAGCACCCAATGTTGCTTCTGATGTCATTCATATAATCGCTCAAGGCAAATATCAAAGCTTGAGCATTATCGACACCAATGGAAAGTTGATCAAAAAACTGTCAGGAGAAGCAAAACAACTTGACCTAAGCCAACTCAATGCAGGAACCTATTTTGTTCAAGCAAGAGATGGAAAGAAAATCCAAGTAGAAAAATTTATAAAACTATAACTTGAAACGAGACAATAATAAAAAAAGCGTTCAACCAATTGGCTGAACGCTTTTTTTATTTTAAAGATTTATCTCAATGATCTTTGTCCGTAACAACTTATTGGCAAAGCCAACAATCTTGCTCTCAGTCAGATACTTGACCGAACTCGGAACAAACCAGTGATTTTCTAAATCACCTCTTCTTCCTAAATCTGCAATCGTATGAGGGACATGGTTTCCATCTTGATCGATCGTAAGCAACATCAGCTTGCGTTCTTCAAAATCATTGTAAATAAAATTAACCTTATTGTCTAAAAACAATTCTGACACAGACAACAAACGCAAAGATGTCTTCTTTTGATATTTATGGATATTTTTCACCCAATTGATTTCTCCTTCGGCACTGACGTTTACAAATTTCATGTCACCAAAAATATAATTCGTCTCTGTATCAAATCTTGCATTTCCAGGACCTCCTGCAGTTCCTAAACCTGGACTAGATGTAACGACTGTATCAAAATACTCTCCAGCTATGGTAATACTATTGTCATCATGCACATAAGCATTGATTAAATTGTTCCTAGCTGAAATTCTAACTTTTCTGCCTTTGTCAATTCTTCTTTCTGTACGCTTATCAGAAAATCTCTTTCTAGTACCGTTATCCTCAGATACCAAAAACTGCTTCTTTTGTTCCGGAGAAAAAGGAACAATTCTATTCTGAATGGTTTCAAAATTTACCGCGTCCATATTTCTGAAGATAACTCCATCGATCAATAATTCTCTATCACCTACATATCCTACCAAACTAAGATTATCGTTTTGATCATGTCTGATCATTGCCTCAACAATAAATTTCTCTTCATTGTCAAATACAGTAGAACGCAACTTTCCATCATCAGAAAGAGAATATATTTGATGAAAATAGTTTCCTGCTCCAAATAAGTTGGCAAAACTATCATCGTAAATTTTCTGCATTACGTTGACCACCCCGTCATTGGAAAGAGAAATACTGAAAGTAGTATTACCAACCGAGCTATTACTACTTGCTCTAAATGCAACATTGTTTATGTTTCCTCTCGTACTTCCATCTACAATTTCATACATCATCCATTCCGATTCCATATTTCTATTGAAAGTCTCAACATAGATTTCAGAAACAAATCCAAACCGCTCATTGACAAATGAATATATAGCAAACTTGTTCCTATCCTCAGACTCAACAATAGCGTAAGTCGCTCTTCTATCTAATTTCCTATTAACAGAACGATCTTCATATACCAATTTCTCTTCTACAAATTCGAAAGATTCTGTATCTAATTTTAGACTATACAAACTGTTGATCCCTTTTACAAACTCAGAAAAATAAACATACAAGTTGTTGTTTTCATCCTGAACCGTAAACTCATAAGATGAACCTTTTGCTCTTCCCGCTGTCGTAATCTCAACTCCATCAATAGATGCTGATTCTTCTTTCTCTAGCTTGCTGTTGTACTTATCCACAAAAATGGAGGCTTTACCTCCCACATTGAAGCCTGTCAAACCCAATGAAGATCCTCCTTTGGTTCTTAATACATAAAAGCCACCGTCATTGGTAGTCCCTACAACACCTAAATTCCCTTCAGACAATCCCTTTTCTTTGGGCTCACTAATATTAATGGAAACATCTCTGTTTTGGGCCTGTACCAATAATGTAGATACACATAATACTAATGCAATCAATGATTTTAAATTCTTCATAGTATTCATTTATACGTTAGGATATAATCAACTTTATTAAACACAATAACCGTTCCTTGTCCAATTTGATTTAATTATATCCCATAATTATAGAATTAATAACGTTTAAACAGCACAATAGCATCATTTTAAGGGTTTAGAAGTCCAAAAATCGGCAACCTCAAGCAGTAAGAAAATACATACTACCCCTATGCTCATTTTCTCAAAGTCCAAGTAATTGCAAATTAGCCGACAAAAAAATCATAGGAAAATCAACTTGTAGTAGCCGTGTAACAAATAAACGCTGTGCCGTAGATGGGGGTGCATAGGTAAACACCTCACTTTTCTGGTCTTATAAGTACAACACACAAAAACCAAGAACTATGAAAAATTTAATCCTTACAATCGCAGCAGTTATCAGCTTATCAACGATAACATTCGCTACCAATATTGAAGATGGTTCTTTGGCAATCGTTAAGTCAGAAAAGGTAGAAGTAATTTTAGAAAACGAAACTCAGAAAAAGTTTATCGTATCCTCTGTATTCGAAGAAGACAACAACAACATTGCTTTGGTTTTTGAATCAACAGTGAACATGATTCAAGTATTTGATACAAACGGTGATCTGGAAATGATGTTACCGATCGATTCTTCAAAAGTAAACTTAGGAATGAGTCTATTTGCAGAAGGATCTTACAGAATTGGATTTATGGTTGAAGGATTATCTGAAGTACAGTATACTTCTCTTCAGGTAAAATAATCTAGACAAGTAATGTAGTTAAATAAAAGGTGGTAAACCCCTGATTCTAAGAATCAGGGGTTTTTGTTTTTATGCCTTGATCACCCTCACAGTTTTCTGTGACTTTTTACCCGCAACTCTCACAAAGTAAATTCCAGAAACCAAATCATGGCTCGGTATTTTCAATTCATGTGTACCTCGTGAAAATTGCTGATTGGTGATTACCTTCAATTCAGAGCCAATTGAATTGAAAACACTTACTCGATACCAATCATCTTGTGCATCAAACTTTACATTAAAGTAATCCGAAAATGGATTAGGGAATACTTGTAGATTGAAATTATCTGCTATCTCGTCTTCGACTGATGTAACTGTCGCGCATTGAATCAGTGGCAAATGTTGGAAGTCTCTAAAAAGAACTTCTTTTACCTTATCTTCAGAAATCCCAAACCAATCCATAAGCATGGTCGCATAAACTGACCTGAAATCGTATTGCATAGGAACTCCTTCGTTTACTTCCACTTGAGTATCAATCGTTGGATTGTCTCCAATAATTCCCGGATTGACACAAGAACCAAAAACAATGATTGGTGCTGCAGTTCCATGATCGGTCCCCGCACTTTGATTTGATCTGATACGTCTACCAAACTCCGAGTAGGTCATGCCCATTACTCTATCGTCAATCCCCAACTTGATCAAGTCATCCTGAAATGCACAGATCGCATTTGATAATTCTTCTAGAATATCCGCATGTGTGCCAGTGGTAGGATCAGCTTCTTCTGCTTGCCCTGAGTGAGTATCAAATCCACCAAGCTGCACAACATATATTTTTGTTTTACTACCGCCTGAGATAAGTCTTGCAACAATTTTTAGCTTCTCTGCTAGATTGGTTTCACCATATTTTGTTGACAAATTATTACCAGCATTTGCGGAAGCGATAATAGACTCTGAATACTCATTGGTCTGACGAGCAATATCTCTTACAAAATCCAATTCTCTTCCATAACAATTATTCTGGATATCTCCTTCTTGCCCGATATTCACGGTCCCAGGTTCAAAAGGATCTGTCAATGCCAAAGAAAAATTACTAACCATACCCTGGCAAGTTTCTGAAACGATACTTCCAATAGACAAAGCAAAAGGATCAGGACAAGCCTCATTAGGATAACCATCAGGGAAGTTGGCGTGATTCAACTCAAAGTATCTTCCCATCCACCCAGTAGTCAAAAATTCATCCGGCTCAGAAGCTGTGTTCCAGATATCCGTTGATCTAAAATGTGATCGATTCTGATTAGGATATGCCACACCTTGGATGAACCCAAGTTTGGAGTCATCCCACAGACGTCTCATATCTCCCATTCGAGGATGCAAGGCAGCTACATCTGTAAGGCTTAAAACAGCGTTTTCAGGCACCAAAATATTTGATCGTACGGCAGCAAGATTGTCGTATTGGTCCATCGGGAGCAGTGTAGACAATCCATCATTCCCTCCTTGCAATTGCACAAGGACCAACACCTTGTCATTCCCTTCTCCGATTACATCAAACAATTTATTTTTACCCACAGCAGTAAATGGAGTGCCGCCAACAAAAAATGGCAATGACAAAGCACTACTCGATTGTAGAAATTTTCTTCTTTTCATTTTCATAAATTTTGTTGACTTACATTAATTGAAATTCAGGCATCTCCAGCATCGCTGTAAATAATGCTACCAGTTTGTTATTGATCGCCGCCCGTTTTTCCGCATTCAAAGGATCACTCAAGAATTCTGAATACTCAACCGTCCATTCAAAATCTGGCAAACCAGGAATAATAATTTCCTTAAAAAAATCTTTCTGTGCTTCAGAAATTGGATAAGCATACAAGTTATTGGCAATTCCATATATCAGATCATCTGGAAGATCCGCATTTTCTATATTAGCAATGTAATTGATCACATTGATCAATTGGGGTACCTGTGCTATTCCTCCATTAAAAGGAACAGGCCCTCCTCCGACCAGAGATGTCGAAGTTTGATTACGATTGGGCAAATAAAAAGTATTGATCCAAGTACGATAATACTGCGGTTCTTGGTAATAGGCTTTCCATCCTGCTACATCAGGATGATTGAATATCTGCATATCCAACTCGCCAATAAACACGGCCCATACTGCGCCAAAGAAATAATCATTGGCAGGATCACCGTTGAACTCTAAATCTAGCCCTCGAGTCGCTGAAATTATAAAATCACAAGGATTTTTTATCATGCAACCTATCGACGCTTCACTAAAAAAATGTTCGCTTGATAAAAGTGTTTTGATAGCACGCTCAACATTATAATCATCGTCTCGTATAATATAAGCCATCGGCGAAATAATATCTGCTTCTATTTGATCCGTGATTTCATGATTGATAAAGTACCGATAAAATTTTCTTGAAATGTACTTGGCTACTTCATCGTTCTGAAAAATAATATCGATCAAAGACGCATATTCATTTTCTCCTTGATTGGAAATAATTTCATTGTTAAATCTATGAGATAAAATTTTATCCCCTGTATCGTGTCTATTCGGTCTAAAAACTGATTCTAATTTATCATTAATTTCAAGAAGATTGATTTGCCAACCTGTCAACACCCGTGCCATGCTCTCCACATCTTGCTCAGTAAAGGTTGTGTAATCTCCAGGCCCTGCATCTGGGCCTTTGCCTACAGTAAAAAGTTCGAGTAATTCTCTTGCGTAATTTTCATTCGGGGCTTCTTTTATATTTTCATTTCCATTGAGGTACAGAAGCATGGCCACGTTTACCGTCATAGCCTTGGTAAATTCTCTAAAATTACCTTTGGCAAAGTCTTCTAATAATTTTGAATATTGATAATAATTTGCGGCTATTCTAAAATCTGAAACTACAAAATGGTTGTGCCAAAACACCCACAACTTAGGCATGATGTTCAGTTCTGATCGCATCATATTTACATAAGGCCAAAAAACAACAGAACGTGTTCTGAAATTTTCTGCCATTTGATCAACGGTAGGATCGCCAGAATTTATAACTGGAGGCTCGTTGACCCATGTTTCCCCATAGTCAACAAAGGGATCTTTGAATACTGGAAAAATATTGTCTCCTGGCGGCTCTTCATCTAAGGTATAAATTACCGGAGGCGGACTCGGTACACAATTTTGAAACAACAAGTCTATGGTGGCATTAAGTCCCATGGAAAGACAAGATGCAATCTGATCTTGACTGGGACCAAACATTGTCCTTCTCATCAAATGGCTCGCTTGGTTAATTGTCCATGGTCCAGAATAAGGACTCAAGGTTCCAGCTACTGGTGGAGCGACACTTGGTTGTTCTTCAGTTTTCGCTGCCCCGAAAATGGCAGCCAAAGAATTACGTCTATTCATAATTCAGCATTTTTAAGTTAGATTACGAAAACAGTTATAAGTTTAACCTTCGGTCAAAAATTATAAAAACTTTCATAAGTCATCGTTTATTATGCGCTACGAAAGGTTTACTTCAGTATTTTTCAGGACAATTACCACATTTACAGCATTTGGCATAAAGGTATGAGATACCAATTCCCAACCTAAATCCCCAAGTCTGTTCAATTCCTTTTCGATTTGTGCTTCAGGATAGATATTCTTAAATGCTCCTTGCATTGAAAAAATGAGTGTTTTGTAGTAAAACTTGGTCCTTTAGATCGTTTTTAGCCCCAAAATGTAATTGGCATTGGAATTACTAGATCAATATAAGCATTTTAAAAATCAAGCGATTTTTTGTTAGTTCGGCGAGTCTAATTACCTTAACAATTCAATTTAATAACCAACATGAAGAAACCTATCTTAAAGACCTTAGGAACCCTTGCAATTTTGCTTGCGCCAATGTTCATTTTTGCGCAGGAAAGAGGACTCGACGAGAAGATCAATGATGCTGTAACTCCAGCGACCAAGTTCATTTTT
>CALFDU010000106.1 GCA_937950315.1 uncultured Saprospiraceae bacterium
TAAAGGTTGTTGATTCAAAGCTATAATAAAATTCGTCTATAAGTAGAATTCCCTGATTGTACGGGTGTAAATATATATTAATGATCGGATAACTTTAAATGTATTAATGTTATCATTTCAGTTATAGAACGGACTATATAAACATAATTATCCTACAAGACAATAAGGTTAAATACCAATACGATTTACTAGTTTGCTAGACTTAAAATGTCTATCACAAACTTCCTAATCCGTTAGAAAGATTAGATTTATTGATGGATGGTCGGCTATTGATTCCTAATTTGTAATATTTTGATTTCAACCCGCTGATTTCTTACTCTACCTGATGTAGTTTCGTTAGAAGCAATAGGTTTTCTTTTGCCATACCCTTTGTGCATGATACGTTTTTGTTCAACACCACCACTGGTTAAAAATTTAGCGACATTCTCTGCTCTTTTTGAAGAAAGATTATCGCAATATTCGTGAGAAGGAATGTTATTGGTATGCCCACCAATTTCAATTTCAACAGTTGGATTGTCTCTCATAAATTCAAGAACTTCATAAAGAACATCTTTTGATTTGTCATTAAATTGGGTGCTATCTGCATCAAAGAATAAATTATTGATTCTAAGTGTTTGTCCAACTTTGATATTTGCAATATCCAGTTCAGGGATGAATTTTTCTTTCGGAATTTCAACTGTTGCAGAAGTTTTGCAACCATTTTCATCTGTTACTTTGATGATGTGAATTCCGTAATTAAGTTTCTTTGCAGTGAGTCCTTTTTCTTTATTGTCCCATCTTACATTGTATGGTCCAGTTCCTCCTGTTACTGCAATTTCACATTTTCCATCTTTGTTACCAGGTCCAGTGATCCTACTTGTAGATAAAACTTCAACCTTTAACTCTGCAGGTTCTTCTATGGTAAGACTTCGTATTAATTCGTTGTTAAAACCATCAGTAATGGTAACTGTGTAGGTGCCTTTCTTTAAATTCTGAGGATTAGTTCCTTTTACATTGGCTGGATTCCAAGCATAACTGAGTGGTGCTTGTCCTCCATTTACTTCAAGCATGATTGATCCATCCATGCCGCCAGGGCATGTAATTGGGTTTTCAAGAATCGCCAATGCATTAATTTCTTCTACTTCAATCGTTTCGGTAGAGATTTTGAAGAGACCAGCATTGTCGGTTCCAATGTACACTGTGTTTTCTTGATCTACTTCAAGTGCCAAGCACTTTTTGCTTAGCAGACCCAAAGATTTACCATACTCTTCAATTACATTTTTATCAGGATCAAATCTGATTAGCACATCTGAAGCTATATAAAGTAGTCCTTCGTTATCAATGACAATATCATTGATATCTCCTTTGTATAATCCATTTTTAAGTGCGGCAGGGTACCATCTATTTCCAGCTGATTCTATTTCCCACATCTCTTTATCACTGATCAACCATACAATATCGTAATATTCGGTAATCGCCAGCATTTCCTTGTCTTGCTCAAAGCATTTGCTCCATTTATCCCGATTTACTCTTATAACACCTCTATCTGTTCCGATCCATAAAATGTTTGAAGAATCGCCATAAACAAAACTTACATTGTTACTCAGGAGTTTGGAATTTTTAATGGTAAAGTGGCTTTCTAGTTTTTTGGTATCCTGATTAAATACAAATATTCCATCGTTACTTGATACCCATATTTTTCTATCGTACACCTCTATGTCGGTAATTCTTACAGAGCTTTCCTGAATTTGAAAGATCATATCCTTATTTGCATAGATTGAATTATTTTGGAATCCTGCGTATATGTCCCCATTCTTATCCTTTTTTACGGCCACCGCATTGTTTACATCGATTTCTTTATTTGAAGATTTGCTAGTTGGGTTATAAGAATAAACTCCAGCCTTACTTGCAATCCATAATTTGCCGTTTTCTACAAACATGAGGTCAGCAATTTTATCGGAGGAGCTGAATCCTTCAACTCTATTCAATTTTAATTCTGTTTGCGAAAATGCAACAGTTGTTAAGCAAAGGAGCAATAGTGTTTTTACTGAAAATATAAATTTCACTTATTAGGACATTTAGGATGAACAATAAATATAGTACGTAAGAAATTGAAGAAAGGTTGCCTTAATTTAAAGGGTAGCCCGAATTTAAAACTTATTTAAGATAATTGCAGGGTATAACTTAAAAAAGGATAACATCTTACTTTCTTAACCAACCCGCAACATCCTGATCAGCGATGTTGTAATAATCACCATAATTTTGAAGCCTATACGTGGCCCTGGTACTTTTGGCAACATTCTGTTGTATTAGTTCAACAAAATCAGTACCAACTTGACTAATTATACCCACATGACCAAAAGGATTATCGCTGTTGCCCTTAAAAACAAGAAGATCTCCTTTTTGTGGCTTTACTACACCTCCGTTTGGGTGTTGGTAAAGTCCTCGATCTCTGTTGTAGCCATGCCCTTTCAAATTATAGTTGTATAATTCAGTTGCATGCCCATAGCTATTGGGCATTTTATGATTATAGTGTTCGTAATAGTAGCGTTTTACAAATTCTACACATTGGTATTTTAACCCAAGATTATAGCCATCTGATGTAACATTTCGGCCATTTACATTGGAAATCGGTCCATTGAAATATACTTCAACACCATCCAGCTGGTCCATGATTGTACCTACTTTGGTATTGTCATAAAAGTCAATGGATTTCCTCCCTTTTTTACTCTTATTAACTGTTGTTGCTGTATTTTTTTTGTCCTTTTTTAACACAGGTAGATATCCATCCAAGTTACAGTGGAAAACAGAACAAAAAATCATTAAGAAAAGCAACCTCATTGTCTATATTTTAGGCCAAAAGTAAGTATATATATACAAATAATTAATATATCATCTGACAAACTCTAATTTAAGATTAATAACGATGCAATGTTATTTGTATCTTGTGTCTGTAAAATATTTAACAAATGTTTGATAGCTTAAGTGATAAACTCGACCAGGCCTTTAAAGGCTTGACCGGAGATGGGAAATTAACAGAGATTAATGTAGCCCAATCGATCAAGGAGATTCGTAGAGCCTTAGTGGGAGCCGATGTAAATTATAAAATAGCAAAGGAGTTCACAGATAATATAAAGACGCAAGCGCTAGGTACAAAAAATGTACTTTCTGCGGTGAAGCCTGGTGAAATGATGGTGAAAATCGTCATGGATGAAATGGTCGAATTGATGGGAGGACAATCTGTAGGGATAAATGCTGTTGGAAAGCCTGCTGTTATACTCATCGCAGGACTACAAGGATCTGGTAAAACAACCTTTACTGGTAAGTTGGCCAAGTATCTCAAAGACAAGAAGAGGTTGAAGGTAATGGTTGTAGCTTGTGATGTATACAGGCCAGCAGCAATCAATCAACTTGGAGTCGTAGCGGAACAAGTAGGTGCAAGCATTTACAAAGACACAGAAAATAAAAATCCTGTTGAGATAGCCTTACTCGGTATAGCAGAAGCCAAAAACCAGAATTGTAACGTTGTGATTGTAGATACCGCAGGTCGTCTTGCTGTAGATGAGCAGATGATGAACGAGATATCTGATATCAAGGAATCTATCTCTCCCAACGAGACTTTGTTTGTTGTTGATTCCATGACTGGGCAAGATGCCGTAAATACTGCTGCTGCCTTTAATGAAAAGATAAATTATGATGGTGTTGTATTGACCAAGCTTGATGGTGATACAAGAGGGGGAGCAGCTTTATCAGTAAAGTATACTGTTGGCAAACCTATCAAGTTTATTTCTAATGGGGAAAAGATGGAAGACATGGAAGTCTTTCACCCAGAAAGAATGGCCCAGCGTATACTTGGTATGGGAGATATCGTCACTTTTGTCGAAAAAGCACAAGAGCAGTTTGATGAAAAGGAGGCGAAGAGAATTGAGAAAAAAATCAAAAAGAATAAATTCGATTTTGATGATTTCTTAGGTCAATTGAATCAGATTAAAAAGATGGGTGATCTGAAATCATTGATGGGAATGATCCCTGGTATGAGTAAGATGACCAAAAACCTAGATATTGATGATAAGGCATTTGGCAAAGTTGAAGCAATTATTACTTCAATGACTCCTGATGAAAGAGGAAATCCAGAGCTTCTAAACATGAGCCGAAAGCGTCGAATTGCACGAGGTTGCGGCCATAATATCCACGAGATCAATATGTTTATCAAGCAGTTCAATCAGATGCGTAAGATGATGCATCAGATGAGTAAGAATCCTGCAGCCATGCAAAACATGATGAAGAACATGCAGAATATGAAATAGTTTTTATCGGAAAAGTAAAGAACCGATTCTGACCATATTGGATCCATTTTCAATCGCCAATTCGAAATCTCCTGACATACCCATAGATTTAATTGAAAAGTCAGGTCCTTGAAAATGCTGCATTTTAAGTCGATCAAAAATCTGTATCAGATTCTGAAATTCATGGCGATTGATTTCATCATCATTGGTGAATGTTCCCATTGCCATCAAGCCTTTTACCTGTATGTTGTTCATGGATTTGGTGGCTTCAATGACAGCTGTATCTTCATTTGGGTTTAACCCAAATTTAGATTCTTCTCTTGCTACTTTATATTGCAAAAGTATGTTGGTAATAACACCTTTGTCTTTGCTTATTTGATTGACTTTTTCCAAAAGCTTTAGGCTATCGATGGAATGAATCAAATGTACATAAGGAATAAGAAATTTTACTTTATTGGTTTGTAGATGGCCAATCAGGTGCCAATGAATATCATCAGGAAGAAGTTCTTTCTTTTCCATCCATTCTTGAACACGATTTTCTCCAAAGTGCCGCTGACCTTGATCATATAATTCCATGATCTCATCAACTGATCTTGTTTTAGAAACTGCGACTAGTTCTACGTTATTGTCTTGACAAAATGTTCTGAGTGAGGTAAAATCCATACTAGAAAAACAAAACTGAAGTGTAAAAGTTGTTAAAACAATCCGTGTAATTCGGCATCAACACTTTCTATGATTGAGCCAAAGTCTTCAGGTCTGTTTTTAAAATCTATATCATCAACATCAATGACCAACAACTTTCCTTTATCGTATCTCTCGATCCAGCTCGTATATTTTTTATTTAGTCGCTTAAGGTATTCTAAACTGATACTTCCTTCGTAGTCTCTTCCTCTTTTATCAATATGGTTGACAAGGGTCGGAATTCCAGCTTTTAAGTAAATCAATAAATCTGGGGGATTCACTTGTGAAGACATCAATCTAAATAGCTCGGTATAGTTTTCGAAATCTCTTTTTTCCATAAGACCAAGTTCATGAAGATTGGGCGCAAATATATTGGCATCTTCATAAATGGTTCTATCTTGAATAACAGTTTTATCTCCTTTCTGAATATTGAGGATCTGCTGATATCTAGAGTTCAGAAAATAGATTTGAAGATTGAATGACCAACGCTTCATATCGTTGTAGAAATCACTCAAATATGGATTGTGCGAAGTGTCTTCATAATGAACATGCCATCCATAATGCTCTGACAGCATTTCGGACAAAGTAGTTTTTCCAGCGCCAATATTACCTGAAACGGCTATATGACGTAGTTTGTTCTGATTTGGTTGGTCTGTTTCGGGCATTATTTTGAGTTCAGAGACCCGAAAATACAATTTCATTTCAAATATGAACCAAAATTGCTGCTTGATTTCAATTTGTTTGTATTGAATACATTTTTTTTCTCATATGACGTTATTTCTTAAGTATTTTGCCGTCATAATAAATGAAATGACAAAATTAAGAAGATCGCATCACGGAGGAGACAAAGGAGACAGCTGGTTTGGTAAAGTAGTCAAACTAACAATCTTACTTTTCGCCCTCATAATTGGAGGTTTCGTCACCCTTTTAGATATGGACAAAAAGGCAGAAGGATCCAGTTCAGGACAAAGCCATCAACAAAACAGTTCGTTCGAAGGAAATCTTACACCGGCTTACGACAGGGAATATTTACCTGTATCTAGTAATAAGGAGATTGTACATCACGATTATTATTCCCTAGCGTACAATGAAAAATACGAGCAAGCTGACTGGGTAGCTTATGAACTGACAAAGGAATCTCTTCAAGCTAAAAATGTACCTAGAGCCAAAAGGTTTAATGTCGATCCTAAAGTGAGAACCAAGTCTGCAAAGCACAGCGACTATACGCATTCAGGTTACACCCGAGGACACATGGCGCCTGCTGGAGATATGGCTTTCAATAGTGATGCCATGAAGCAGTGTTTTTATATGAGTAATATGAGTCCACAATTAAGAGAATGCAACAATGGAATCTGGAAAGAGCTGGAAGAAACAGTACGAGATTGGGCTTACGATAAAGGTTCTGTATACATAACTACTGGTCCGTTGTTTTACGACAATGGAACACCAACGATCGGAGACAACGATGTTGCCATCCCTGATGCATTTTACAAAATCATTCTTCAAAAGAATACCGTAAAATCGGTCAGCTTTATCATTCCAAATGCCCTTAGCAACAAGCATTTAAAAGAATACGAAGTATCAATTAATGAGTTGGAAAAACAAACTGGTATCGATTTTTTTCCTAACCTACTTGATGAACTAGCAGAGGATAAAATGGAAATAAAATATTGGCCCATAAGTGATAAAAAATATAACCAACGAGTTAATAATTGGAATAAACAAAAATAATAACAATGTCGAAAGAGAATTTTCTAAACCAGATTAAGGAAGGTTATTCCTTTGAAGGAAAATCTATCCAATTAGGCGCAGCCATGTACCAAGGAGAGGTCCAAACCAACAATTTTGTAGACTTACCTTTGAAGATGTTTAATAGACACGGATTGATTGCAGGCGCCACTGGTACAGGTAAGACTAAAACGGTTCAAGTAATCGCAGAACAATTGTCTGGTGCAGGTGTGCCTTGCATGTTGATTGATATAAAAGGTGATTTAAGTGGTGTGGCTATGCCAGGAGAGGAAAAAGATTTTATCAAGGAAAGACATGATAAAATTGGATTTGGTTGGCAGGCAGGTGCTTCTCCAGTTGAATTGATGAGCATCTCAGGAATCAAGGGAGTGAGGATGAGAGCAACAGTGCATGAATTTGGTCCTATCTTGTTTTCCAAAATTTTAGGCCTTAACGATACTCAAACAGGAATTTTTTCAGTGTTGTTTAAGTATTGTGATGATAATGATATGAAGCTGGTCGATCTTACTGATGTAAAAGAAACTGTGAAGTTTGCAATGTCAGATGAAGGGAATGCTGAATTGGAAAAAGAATATGGGAAGATATCATCTGCATCACTAGGAGTAATACTTAGAGAGATTGCTTCTTTGGAGGAGCAAGGGGCGAGTGTGTTTTTTGGAGAAACATCGTTTGATGTGCAGGACCTAATGAGAACAGATCGATATGGAAAGGCAATGATCAATATCCTTCGAGTAATGGACATCCAATCTAAGCCTAAGTTCTTTGCTACGTTTATGATGCAGTTGCTTGCAGAGATTTATGAGACACTGCCAGAAGAAGGTGATCTTGAGAAACCAAAGTTTGTCATGTTTATCGATGAAGCTCACTTGTTGTTTGATAGCGATGCACCAAAAGTGTTGGTCGAGCAACTCGAAGTGATGGTGAGATTGATTAGATCTAAAGGTGTCGGTATATATTTTATCACTCAGAATCCAGCAGATATTGATGATGAAGTATTGGGGCAATTGGGGCTAAAAGTGCAGCATGCTTTAAGAGCATTTACAGCCAAGGATAGAAAAGCGATCAAAGCCGCTGCCCAGAATTATCCAATTACTGATCACTATGAAGTTGAAGAATTAATCACAAGTTTAGGAATAGGAGAGGCCTTGGTCACTACCTTAAATGAAAAAGGAATTCCTACTCCGCTTGTTCATACTTTCTTAAGAGCACCACAATCAAGAATGGATGTTCTTTCAGATGCTGAGGTTGATGAGTTGATGTCATTCTCAGGTTTGGCTAGCAAATATGAAAAAGATATTGATCCAGAAAGTGCTGGCGAAATATTGAAGGCAAAGCGTGAAGCTTACGCAAATAAAGCTACAGAAGAAGCAGAAATGAAAGAACGAGAAAAGATAGCTAAAGAAGAAGAAAAGGCGGCAGCAACCAGAGCAAAAGCGATTCAGAAGGAAGAAGAGAAGGCTGCAAAAGAAAAGAGCAAAGTTGTCGGTACTGTTGGAAAAGAAGTTGGGAATATGTTAATCGGTGCTGGTTTAAGAGCTTTGGGTATCAAAACTAGAAGAAGAAAATTTTTCTAGTTTTGATAGATAGAAATAAAAAAGGGAAGCTGATTGATTAGCTTCCCTTTTTTTATTTATTTACCTCCTGAATTATCGACAGGTGTTAATGTTCTTGGTGTGGGCTTGAATTCACGAGTGAATTTTGGCCATGGTACTCTTTTGAAATAATCTTCTGCAAAAAACTTCATGATCATTTCAAAAGTTCGAGCATCTTGGTAACCCGGAATGGGTTGGATGATTTTGGAGTCTTCGTCCAAAAAGACAACGGTAGGAAAACTTAATTTACCTGCCATCAATTCCGCTGCGAGTTCATGATAACCGCTTTTCCCTTTTTTGATGTATTTATATTCCTTACCCATATACGTGATGCTTTCTTTTCTTTCTGCATCAAACTTGACAGGGTAGTAGTTTTCATTAAGATAATCTGCAATGATGTCAGTATCAAAGGTGTTTTTATCCATTTTCTTACACCAACCACACCATTCCGTATAAAATTCGATAACAATTTTTCTTTGCTCAATCTCATTTTGTTCCATAGCTTCCTCCCAAGTAAGCCAATTGACTTGCTTCTGAGAATAGCTTGAAGAAACTATCAAACAGAGAAAAGAAATAACTATGAGTGTTTTATACATGTAAGGCCAATTATATATACTTAATTGCTTCCGACAACAAATTAACAATAAGTAATCCATTTTTGCAAAGGTTGTCAGGCATCCATTATACCTTTTAAAATTTCTTTAACTCTTTTAAGCCGAATCTTGCAGTATTGTGTGTATGATATCTCCTGAAAGTGTTTGTTTTTGGGACAATCGACCTTTTATTGTAGGTGCTTTGATGCCACTTTTAAGTCGCTTTGGAGACGTGATAATTCTGGCTTCATCCCAAAGATTTGATTCTAAAACTGATTTAATGATTTTCTGTCCACCTTCTATCAATATGCTATAAATTCCCTCAGCAAAAATAGACTCCCAATAACTTGCTATATTTTGATATTCTGCTTTGATAAAATACACATTTTTACGGTTCATTGCACTTGAGGGATCATCAGTTAAAATGAGCGTTTTTGTATCTGAATTGTAAATATTTGCGGAAGCTGAAATCCTCCCTTTAAAATCGGGAACAATCCTTGTAGGATCGTCGCCAGGCCATTCACGTGTTGTTAATTGCGGATCATCAATGAGCACAGTCTTAGTACCTACCATAATGCCATCGACCTCCGATCTCCACTTGTGAACCAATATTTTAGAATACTGATTTGATAGCCAAATCTGTTTGTCTGCTTGTCCTAAAAAACCATCGTACGATTGTGCGTATTTCAGAATGATATATGGTCGATGAGAAAGGTTTGCGATGAATTTTCGAATGAGGAATTTACATTCATTTTGTAAAATACCATATTGCACATCTATGCCTTTTTCTTTCAATAATGCAATTGATTTTCCACCTACCAATGGATTTGGATCAATGGTACCTATAATCACTTTTTGAATGTTGTGTTTTAAAATATGTTGAACACAAGGTGGAGTATTTCCTTGATGGAAGCATGGTTCTAAAGTGACATACAAAGTCGATTCTTGTACTAAATCTGGATAGTTTTGTAAAGCGCGGTCAATGGCGTTTCTTTCTGCATGCGCTTGCCCGTATTGTTCATGAATTCCTTCTCCTATGACCATATCTTTATAGACCAAGACAGATCCTACCATCGGGTTTTTTTGCGTTGCTTTTCCAGCTTTTCTGGCGGCATTTATACAATAAGCCATAAATTTTTCATGGCTGTTCATCTGTTGGCGAGATCAGTTAATGTTTTGGCTAGAAAATCGATTTCTTCCTTAGTAGTAAAATGTGAGAAAGAAAAACGAATGGTTTTTCTTTTGGGATCATGATCAATTGCCTGAAGCACATGTGAGTCATGTTCCACACCTGAGCTACACGCGCTGCCTGATGAAGCACAGATGCCAGCAATGTCCAGATTGAACATGATTAAATCTGAATTTTCCGATGGGGGAAAAGAGACACTTAAAATATGTGACATCGTTTTGTCTGAACAACCATTGAATGTCACATTTGGTATGACAGAAATCTTTTCCTTGGCATATGATTTAATTTCTTTAAGTGATTGTTGCCTACTTTCCATATTAGCAACGGCAAGTTCAGTGGCTTTTGCAAATCCTCCAATACCATGAACATTTTCAGTGCCTGACCTCATATTCCTTTCTTGACTTCCACCGAGAAAAAGAGGCTTTATGATGTTATTGGAATTTATATAAAGCAAACCTGTGCCTTTGGGTCCAAATAGTTTGTGTGCTGAAGCTGTCAAAAAAGAGATGTTACAATCATTTACGTTGATCGGATATTTTCCAAATGTCTGAGCAGCATCAACCATAAACATAGCTCCATATTCTTTGCAAATATTTCCTATTGATAGCAGATCATGCATGGTTCCTATCTCATTGTTTCCATGCATAAGACTGACCAATGTCGGCTGATCACTCTTTTTTAATGCCTTTTCAAGAACATCATTTTCAATTCGACCTACCTTGTTGGTTGGTAATAAGACGATTTCTACATCAGGAAATTTTTTCTGAATTTCAGCAAGCGTGTGAGTTGTACAATGATGTTCAGCAATAGATGAAATGATTCTCTTTACACCGAGATCTTGAATGCATGAATAGAAAATCGTGTGACAAGATTCTGTTGCTCCAGACGTAAAGAAGATTTCTCCGATAGAGGCTGAAAGATAGTTTGCAATTGTTTTTCTGGATTGTTCAACAATCATTTTTGCTTTTCTACCATAATGATGGATAGAAGATGGATTACCAAAATCGTCTTTCAATATTTGATACATGTAATGAGCAACTTCGTCGTCAATCGGCGTTGTTGCAGCATAGTCTAGGTATATTTTATTTTTGGTATTCATCATACAAGTGCTTGCTCAAACCATTCTTCCACCATTGGCATTTCATTGAATTTTTCATCTCGATATACAAATTCATTGGTCTTGTTGCTATAATTGTAATCCAATGCCCATTCTTTATGTTTTAAGGCCAACTCTTCAATGGCAGTCATTATATAATGCGCTTCTGCATCAGACATACAAGGATGAATAGACATCCTTATCCATCCTGGCTTATCTTCTAATATTCCATTGTCAATTTTACAAGTTATGGAATTGGAAAAATCTTTATCCACGTTTAATAAGTAGTGTCCGTAAGTTCCTGCACACGAACAACCTCCTCGTACTTGTATTCCAAACCGATCATTCAATAATTTAACACCTAGATTGAAATGTAAGTCTTCAATGTAAAATGAATAGACGCCCAATCTTTCTTTTTGATTGCCTGCAAGAATATGAAGATTTGGAATGTTGCTTAATCGTGGCCAAATGATTTCCAATAATTCGTTCTCACGAGCTAAGATATTGTCTACTCCCATTTCATCTTTTAGCTTTATGCATAAAGCAACCCTAATGGTCTGTAGGAATGCGGGTGTTCCTCCATCTTCTCTTGCCTCAATTTCATCATGGTATTTATGCTCGCCCCAAGGATTGGTCCAATCAACGGTACCACCACCAGGGTTGTCTGGTATTTTATTGTTGTACAATTTTTGGTCGAAAATCAATATTCCTGTACTTGAAGGTCCACCCAAAAATTTGTGGGGTGAAAAGTATATGGCATCTAAATCTGCTCCTTCTTCAGCATGCATATCCATTTCGATATATGGAGCAGAACAAGCAAAATCAACAAAGCACAAACCATTGGCAGCATGCATTTTCTTTGCAATTTCTTTGTATGGTGTTTTGATGCCTGTCACATTGGAACAAGAAGTTACTGCTGCTATTTTTGTTTTCCTGTCTGCATACTTGACCAATAAGGCATCCAAATGCTCCAAGCAGACCAGACCTTCAGGTGTCGGGTCGATGATTTCAAGATCTACCAATGTTTCTAACCAAGAAGTTTGGTTGGAGTGATGTTCCATATGTGTGACAAAAACAATAGGTCTGTCTTGTTTCTCTAAACAAACGGAGTCTAAGAAATTCTCATGAACTCTGAGTCCTAGAATTCTTTGGAATTTATTGACAACACCTGTCATTCCAGAATTGGATGAAATTAGGATATCCGTTTCATTGGCATTGACATGTTTTTTGATGATGTCCTTTGCTTTTTTATAGGCAAGCGTCATGCTGCAACCCGTAACAGTTGTTTCCGTATGTGTGTTGCCTACAAATGGGGAGATGCTAGAAGTCAATAACCTTTCAATAGGGGCATACATTCTACCACTGGCAGTCCAGTCGGCATAAATTATTTTTTTAAGACCGTAAGGACTTTGAAAGACTTGATCTTCTCCAATGATGTGTTTCTTGAATTTCGCGAAGTAGGCTTCTAATTGACTCATCTTTTTAATTTATAACATGCATAACTTTATTTACTAATGTCTCAGCTGTTTCCTTTGTTCTTGCTTCTGCATATATTCTTATGATCGGTTCTGTGTTTGACATTCTCATATGGACCCATCCATCGACAAAATCTATTTTCAATCCATCACTGTCATTTAGTTTTTCATCACTGAATGTTTCCTTTAATTTGTTAAAGATTCCATCCAGTTCCTCTGGAGAGGTAAGATCCATTTTGTTTTTGATGATCGTATAATCTTCATACGAATCTCTGATTTCCGAAAGCTTTTGTTCTTTTGAAGCCATTAAATTTAATACGAAGGCTATCCCTACAAGCGCATCTCTACCATAATGTAGAGCAGGATATATAATACCTCCATTTCCTTCACCACCTATAACTGCATTGTTGTTTTTCATGGTGTTGACCACATTGACTTCTCCGACCATGGAGGCAAAGTATTCACCACCGTGTTTTTTAGTGATATCAGACAATGCACGACTCGATGATAAATTTGAAACTGTGTTTCCTTTTGTTTTTGACAGAATGAAATCTGCTGCTGCAACCAAAGTATATTCTTCACCAAAGTAAGATCCATTTTCAGATACCAAGGCCAACCTATCAACATCTGGATCAACAGCTATTCCAATATCTGCTTTGGAGTTTTTGGTGGTTTCGATGAGATCAGAAAGATTGCCAGGTAGTGGTTCTGGGTTGTGGGCAAACAGTCCATTGACTTCACCGTTGATCAATTCGTAAGAACAGTTTAGAGCATCCAATAATTTGGGAATGGCCAATGCACCTGTCGAATTGATGCAGTCAATAACTGCGTGGTAATTTTTGGATTTTATTAAATCAGCATCAATGATATCTAGATTTAGAATGGCTTCTACATGCTTGTCAAAATAATCTGGAATCAATTCATATGAACCTAAGTCATCTACATCAGAAAACACCATTTTCTTATCATCAATGTAGGACAAGATTTCTTCTCCGATTTCTCCTGAAATAAATTCTCCTTTGCTATTTAAGAATTTTAAAGCGTTCCATTGCTTTGGATTGTGACTTGCTGTAAATATTATTCCTCCATCCGCTGCAAAATCGGTTACGGCCATCTCCACGGTAGGCGTTGTAGAATAATCAAGATCAATCACATCTATTCCTAAAAATCTCAAGGTATTGGCAGCAAGATCAGAAACCATTTTACCAGAAGTTCTGCCATCTCTTCCAATAACAATCTTTGGGTTTTTACCTGATTTTTTAATCCACCAACCATAAGCAGAAACGCATTCCACGATATCAATGGGGGTGAAATTCTCACCAATCGGTCCTCCAATCGTTCCACGTATTCCAGATATTGATTTCTTTAGAGTCACAGGCTTTATATTTTCTACCAAAGAAAATATAAAGAGTGATGGAAATGAAATAAAAATCACATTTTAATCATTAAAATGTAAGAACGACCAAAGCTTTAATTTGTCAGAGTATATTCTTAGCCATAAAGGGATAATTTGATACCTTTGGCAACCTGAAATGCTTGAAAAACTAGACATATCACTGTTCAGCTACATAAATCAAGGACTTAGTTCTGATTTCTTAGATTTTGTCTTGGTGCCTATCCGATATGAGAAGTTTTGGATACCTTTTTATGTATTCTTACTTGTCTTCATTTTGATGAATATATCCAAATACTATTGGTTCTCATTATTCATGATTTTTGCAACCATTGGGACAGCTGATGTTGTGAGTAGCCGAATTATCAAGCCATTGGTTGAGAGACCTAGACCATGCCACAGCAATTCGGGACTGGAGAATGTGATTTTGAGAGTGAGATGTGGTGTAGGATATAGTTTCACGTCATCGCATGCAACCAATCATTTTGCCACCGCCACGATATTGTTTCTGGTTCTTGGTGGTCTGCGGCGAAAGTGGATGTATTTGTTGTTTGTCTGGGCAGGAGCTATTTCATTTGCACAAGTTTATGTTGGAGTACATTATCCCATTGATATTTTAGCAGGGACACTCTTAGGGATATCGATAGGAACCATTGGTTATTATTTTTATCGAAAGTGGCGTAATCTATATTTAAATAAAAAGTATCAAGTATGATTCTCTTAGACGGAAGAGCATTATCTAAAAAAATTAAGGAAGAAATTAAGGCTGAGGTAGACACCATCAGAGACAATGGAGGAAATATTCCACACTTGGCAGCAGTGATCGTGGGTGATAATCCTGCAAGCGAATCTTATGTGAAAAATAAAGTGAAGTCTAGTGATTTTGTAGGCTTTGAATCTACTGTGATAAAAAAAGATGCCAATATTTCAGAAGAAGAATTGTTGGAGATAGTTGAAGGATTGAATAAGAATTCTGATGTGGATGGATTCATCGTTCAACTACCATTACCTAGGCATATTGATCCAGATAAAATCACGTTGTCCATTGATCCAAAAAAAGATGTTGATGGTTTTCATCCATATAATTTTGGTTCGATGGCGCAGGGATTGGAAGCGTATTTACCTGCTACTCCATATGGTATTTTATTGATGCTTGAGAGATATGAAATTGAAACAGAGGGAAAAGAAGTCGTTGTGTTAGGGAGGTCAAATATTGTCGGATCTCCAATCAGTATTCTTCTTGCAAGAAAAGGGAATCCAGGTAATGCTACGGTGACGATTACCCATAGTAGAACCAAGGATTTGGATAATATATTGAGGAAAGCGGATATTATTATTGCAGCCATTGGAAGAAATCATTTTATCAAGGCCGATCAAGTCAAAGAAGGAGCAGTTATCATCGATGTCGGGATTAATCGTATTGAGGATCCTTCGAGAAAAAGAGGATATAGATTGGTGGGTGATGTTGATTTTGATGATGTCTCTAGTAAAGCTTCATATATAACACCTGTACCTGGAGGAGTGGGCCCAATGACGGTTACTGCTTTAATGTTAAATACCTTGAAGGCTTCAAAACTGAAATAATGGCTTGGCATCAATTCAAGGTTGAATTTGAAGTTTCACAAAAGGAAATATTAAATGCATTTTTGCTTGATTTAGGAGCAGATGCAATATTGGATAATGGAGATCATTTTCTGTTTTACAAAGAAAGTGTTAAGGAACCCAATGTTCTTGCTGAGCAGATTTCACATTTGCCTGGAGCGATCAACAAAGTGTCATATGAAGAATGCGAGGAAAAGAATTGGAATGCTGAATGGGAATCTAGTTATGACCCTATTGCGGTAGAAGATATATGTTATATCCGTGCTGAATTTCACGATCTCAATCCTTCTTTTGCTAGAGAAATAATCATCCGTCCCGAGATGGCATTTGGTACCGGGCATCACGAGACTACCTATATGATGATCCAATTAATGGATGAAATCGACATGACAGGAATGTGGGTCTTGGATTATGGTTGCGGCACAGGGATTCTATCTGTTTTTGCTATGCAGAAAAATGCCAGTGCATTGATCGGTGTCGATATAGAAGAGCCAGCTATTGAAAATTCATTTATACATAAAGAGATCAATCAACTCAATGATCAAAAAATGGATTTTCAAGTAGGAGGAATCGATATTGTAGCCAACGAGAAGTATCAAATGGTTCTGGCCAACATCAATCGACGTGTTTTGCTTGAAACGAGTGATGCGATAATTGATGTCCTGACAGAAGATGGCATCTTATTGATGTCAGGTATTTTAGAATCTGATGAAAAGATAATTCTAGATAAATACACTCCTAATTTTAAATTGGAAAAGAAGATCCAAAAAGGGGAGTGGTTGTGCTTTTTTTGGAGACTTAAAAATGAATCAAAATCTCATAAAGTTTAGCAGTTGGAAGCCCCATAATATTGGTGTAACTGCCTACAATTGAAGCCACTTTGTTGTGCCCAAACCATTCCTGAATTCCATATGCTCCTGCTTTATCCAATGGAGAAAAATGCTCTATGTAGTGCTTCATTTCTTTGATAGATATTTTGTTGATCAAAACAGTTGATTCGTCTGAAAAACTTATCATTTTTTCTTTACTCATCACGCATACTCCAGTAATCACAAGGTGTTCGTCGTCTGATAATTTATTGAGCATTTCTTCCGCTTCCGCAAATGTTTTTGGCTTGCCCAAAATAGTATTTTGGTGTAGAACAACTGTATCGGCAGTAATTACTATGTTTTCATCAGTGAGTTGATCTTCGAATGCTGCAGCTTTTTTCTTGGCAATAAATTCAGCAACTTCTTTGGTGTTTAGATCCTCTGGGAAGGATTCATCAACATCTTTGATTTGTACTTCAAATTGAAAACCCATCTCCTCTAAGAGCCATTTTCTGCGTGGTGATTGAGAAGCAAGAATGATTTTTTTGTCGATCATGATTGATAAGATATTATGCTCAATGAGATGATGCCTAGTCCCATTATCACTTTAATTAATTTTGAAATATTTGTGTAATCCGATTTGGTCTTAGTTTTAGCAATTTTAAAAATAAGAAGGAAGTTTAAGAAGACAATGGGTAATATGGAAATGGAAACCCATGTACTTGTTAAAGGGTAGCTCCAATAAGCCCAAGACAAACAAACAATAAGTAATGTTGCTAAGAAAAGACCTATAAAAATATTCGTCTTTACAACACCAATTCTTATTGGCATGGTCAATAATCCAAAAGCCTTATCTCCTTCAATGTCTTCACAATCTTTCACCAATTCACGTGACATGCTTGACAGAAATATAAAGCACATAAAGAATATTAAAAGCGATTGGTGGAATTGAGGAATATCCAATCCGAAATAGATTTGAACAAACCAAAGTAGAACAATAACTAAACTTGAAAATAATGAAACTATAACATTGCCGATTAAGCCTTGTTTTTTTAAATGAGAGCCATATAAAAATAACAATCCTATGGCTATCAGATAAACAAAAATGTAAGCCATGTCATGAATTAGTTTGCAGATAGCAAGGGACAACAAAAAACCTACAACGTTATTTATAAAATAGAGTTTGAGTAACTGAATCTTGTTTAGTCTTTGTGTTGCTTTTTTATTGATCGCATCGATGTCGCAGTCAAAATAGTCGTTGATGATATAACCACCAAGTGTAATAGATATGGTGCAAGCTATAATGAGAAGATAGACTTCTAAAATACTGTTTTGATTTCCAAAAATAAAGGGTGTTTTGAATAGTAGAAATATAACTATGCATTGAGTAATCCCCACTATCAAAAGATTGATTAATCGTGCATGATATATTAATTTGTTGAGATACAAATGACTACCATTTGTTGTTAAGTCTTAGCACTCTTTCTATAACATCTCTGACACAACCTTTACCACCTTTATATGGACTTATATAGTCACATGCATTGATCACTTCAACTACAGCATCATTGGGGCAACTAGCTACAAGCACCTCTTTGAGAACGGTTAAGTCAGACAAGTCATCGCCCATATACAAACATTGTGCAGGGGTAACGTTTTTCTTTTTGCAATATGAGTTAAAAACTTCCAATTTGTCATCGACTGCTGAATAAATATCTAAGACATGTAATCCTTCTAGACGAGATACAACGCCTTTGGAATTTCCTTTGGTGATGATGGCAACATTGAATCCTTGTTTCATTGCCTTTTTGATTGCCAAGCCATCTTGAGTACTCATTGATCTCAGCAAATCGCCATTCTCTGTAATGAGAATGTCCGAATTTGTAAATACACCATCTACGTCAAAGATGAGTGTATTGATATCATTAAATTTTTCGTAAACATTCATGGGAGAACTATTGGTTGTCTCTCCATTCGTATACCCATTTTGCTTGGATCTGCTCAAGGTGACCTTCGTTAGAATCTTCTCTCGTGCCAGTGAATGAATCAATTTCCAGAATCCAATCCAATAAATCAGTGAATCTTATTCTATAGATTTTGTTTTCTGTGAATTCTGCACCAAATCTTTCATATAATTTGATTGCTATATCTTCATGGTCGCCCCAACCAATAGGCATATTATTAAAATCTTCAAATGACATTATCTTCGTTGTTTAATGTTCGTGTCCAATAATTCCTGATTGATCAGGGATAGTTATTTCAATTTCTGCGTTCTCATCCAAAATAATGCATTGGCATCCAAGTCTTGATTCAATTTTAGGATTTATTGCTCTATCAATAAAATCTTCCTCCTTGTCAGAAATCTCTTCTATGCTTTCTTCGCCTTTATCCACGTAGATGTGACAGGTGCTGCATGCACAGACACCACCACAGTTATGGTTTAAATGAATATGGTGATCTTCTGTTAATTCAAGAATACTTAAACCAGCTTCTGCATTTTCGACAATCTTATCTTCAAGGTTGGTATCCTCAAATCTAAAAGTAATTTTTGCCATCTATCTTTTTTATGTTTAAATTGAAACTATATAACACCAAAGTGGTGTTTGTGGTTCCAAGCTTGATTATCCCACAAATATGGTGTTTTTTTAATGCATTAATGAACAAATAGAGATATGTTGATGGAAGATCAGTCGTTACCCAAGTTATTTAAGTTCAAAGAGCTTAAAGTTTATGCCTCTACTGAGTGGTTGGCCAAGAACGAAAAGAAGTACAGACAGGTGTTTGATCGCTATCAAACCAGCTATATCTATGCAGAATTGTCTTTTTTTAATAAGTCTTTTGATACGGAATCTTGGGAAGTAGAGGTCAATCTTAAGTGTTTCGAGCTAAATAAGGAGCCAAAAGAGATCTGTAACCTTGAATTCACTAAAAAAGTAAGCAAATACGACAATATAGTTTGCATTAGAGAAGGTTGGGGGAATAAACGCAAGGGAGCTTTTTGGAAAAAAGGAGTGTATTATTGGGAAGCCTGGCTGGATGGAGAGAAATTAGCAACAAAATATTTCTATGTTGAAGATGTAGGAGAAAATAAGGATGAGGAAAATTTATATTTTAAAATTGAATCAATTTCTTTGTTTGAAGGGCAATTTGATGCGCCTTCTGATACAGAGAAAATTTATTACAAAGAATTTGCTGCAGACCAAACCAAATACATTTATGCCGATATTAATGTAGAAAACTTAATACCAAAAGGCACATGGCACCTCGAGTTGTTCGCCAAATTTTACAACGAAGCAAGAGAATTAAAAGGACAAGTAACCAAGTTGGTGAAAGTACGCGATAGCGAAAAGATTATTCAAATAACTCCCGGCTGGGGTTCTAATAATCCTGGCTCTTGGAGGAAAGGAAACTATACGATGGAATTGGTGTTCATGGACAAATTAATCGCTGTCTCTAAATTTGTCATTGGCGAGCATTTTGAAGAAGGGCAAGTTGACCTAATGGTACCCAATATGACATCAGAAAGTGTCGTTAATTTTGATCCAAATTCAAATCTCACCTTTGAAGAATTGATGGAGAAAATGGAAGCGCTTATTGGTCTGAAGGACATCAAAGAAAAGGTGCGAGAACATGCTATGTACCTCAAGTTTCTAAAACTAAGAAAGGTCAAAGGAATAGAGAAGGGCTCTGTTGAAGATATCCATTCGGTATTTATAGGGAATCCAGGAACTGGTAAGACGACTGTTGCAAAAATGCTTGGTCTCCTGTACAAAAAAATGGGCTTGTTAAGTAAAGGCCATGTGCTAGAAGTAGATAGAGTAGATTTGGTAGGAGAATACATAGGGCAGACTGCTCCGAAGGTCAAAGAAGTTATTAAAAAGGCGAGAGGAGGCGTGCTCTTTATTGATGAAGCCTATTCCTTGGCTCGAACCAATGATGATAGTAAAGATTTTGGTCGAGAGGTGGTTGAGATTTTGGTGAAGGAGATGTCGAATGGAAAAGGGGATTTGTCAGTAATAGTTGCTGGATATCCTAAGGAAATGAAGCATTTTATTGATTCAAATCCTGGTCTAAAATCAAGATTCAAGCAATTCTTTGAGTTCAAAGATTATCTTCCCCAAGAGCTTTCTAAAATTGCCAATTTTGCCTGTGACGCAAAGGGAGTTACTCTAGATATCGCTGCACAAAACCTTCTAAATCAGGTTATTACAGAAGCTTTTAGAAACAGAGATAAGTCTTTTGGAAACGCTAGGTACATATTTGACTTGATCGAAAAGGCAAAGATAAATCTAGGCTTAAGAGTGATGGCTCAAGAAAACCCAAAGGAACTTTCAGATGATCAATTGAGCTATATTACTGCTGAGGATATCGAACAAATCAATAACAAAAAAGCCATTGAAAATCCGAATATTCCAATAGATCAAAGACTGCTTGATGAAGCCATGAGCGAACTTGAATCTCTCATTGGGATCAAGCATATTAAAAACCAAATCAACGAATTGATTCGTGTGATTCAATATCACCATCAGACCGGTAAAGATGTATTGAATAATTATTTTTTACATACAGTTTTAATCGGTAATCCTGGAACAGGTAAAACGACCGTCGCCAGAATATTATCCAAGATTTATAAAGCTCTAGGTCTTCTCGAAAGAGGTCATATGGTAGAGACTGATCGCCAGGGTTTGATTTCTGGTTTTGTAGGGCAGACTGCCATTAAAACTGCCGAAAAAATCGATGAGGCAATGGGTGGAGTTTTGTTTGTAGATGAAGCATATGCATTATCAAATTATGGAGGAATGCAAGGCGATTATGGGAATGAAGCAATACAGACTATATTAAAAAGAATGGAAGATAGTCGAGGGCAGTTTTTTGTGTTTGCCGCGGGTTATCCTAGCAACATGGAAACATTTTTGAAAGCCAATCCAGGGTTAAGCTCAAGATTTGATAAGATTTTAAAATTTCAAGATTATTCGCAGGATGAATTATATGAAATTGCGCTGAAAATGGTAGATGATTTGAAGTATTCCATGAGTGAAGAATCTAAGTCACTGTTGTTTGGTATGTTGGCAGATATGCATCTCAAGCGAGATAAATATTTTGGTAATGCAAGAGATGTGCGTAAGATGGTTCTCGAAATTATCAAGCAACAAAACCTTAGGATTGCCCAACAGAATGCGCAAGGAGAAGTTGTTCAAGAAGAATCTCATATTCAAGCAATTGATATCAAGTCACTAAACATTCAGGGAGAAGAAGATATATTCACTAAAGCTAAAATTGGTTTTGGTAAAAGGTAAATGAGATAAATGTTAATAAAATGGTAACTTTTAACCATTTTTTCGTCTCAATTGGTAGATATCAACTTAGTTTTTCAAAGCAAACCAAATGAACGAAAATCCTTTTAATCTAGGCGATAAGAAAGAACGTAATGACTTTTTGATCGCTCTAGCTGTTATTCTATTTTTTGGCCTACTATTCTGGTGGCTATTTTTCAATAATAATTCTGTAGAAATACCTCACGTAGCCAAAGCCGAAATACCTTCAATTGTAGTAGATGCTGATGGTGACGGCATTGCAGATGAAAATGATAGATGCCCTTTAATTGCTGGGGTTTCAGCCAATGCTGGCTGTCCAGCAGACAGTGATGGCGATGGGATATATGATAGCAAAGACAGATGTCCTATGTACGCTGGAACCAAAGAAAACAAAGGCTGTCCTTCAGACACAGATGGTGATGGCATCCACGATGGAATGGATAAATGCCCTGATCTTATTGGAGTATCCGAGAACGATGGTTGTCCATCAGACAAGGATGGTGATGGTGTGTATGATATAGATGATAGATGTCCCAATAGACCTGGTCTGGCTGCTGACGGAGGTTGTCCAAAGATTAAAATTGATGAGGCTGAGCAAAAAATCCTTCAAACAGCAATCAGAGATGTGAAATTTAAGACAGGAAGTGCTGAATTGGTGCCTTCATCTAGAGTTGTACTTGATAAGATTGTAGCCCTGATGGAAAAATATCCTGCTTATAAGTTATCTATTAGTGGACATACGGATAGTCAAGGAGACCCTGCAAAAAACATGCAATTGTCAAGACAAAGAGCAAGAGTAGCAAAAGAATATCTTGTTTCAAAAAATATCAGAAGCGGTAGAATAATCGCTAAAGGATTTGGTAGTAAAGTACCAGTCGATACCAATGAAACAGCGGAAGGACGCAAGAACAACCGTAGAATTGAGTTTGTTCCAAGTTACTAGGAGCAAAATTTTGATAAGGCAACGAAATGCAAAAAAAAGAGAGGCTGATGAATTTTCATCAGCCTCTCTTTGTATTTATAATATCACTTTTAGTAAGCTATTCTGTTGTTGCTTAATCATTGTGATACTTTTCTCCATTAATAATCGTAAATGCTCTATACAATTGCTCCAAAAAGATAATCCTAATGAGCTGATGAGAGAATGTCATTTTTGAAAGTGAAACCTTTCCTCCGGCCTTTGCTTTTAGCTCGTCAGAAAAGCCATAAGCTCCTCCTACCGCAAAGATCAAATGCTTTACCGACTGCAGTTGGAACTGTTCAAGGTATCCAGCAAACTTTCTAGAGTTAAATTCCTTTCCATTTTCATCCAATAAGATGAGACGATCACCTGACTGCAATTCATTCAAGTACAATTGGCCTTCTTTCTTCTTTAGTTCTTCTGATGGCAGTTTCTCCGCATGCTTTACTTTGTTGAATCCTTTGATGTTGAATCGACAATAATGCCCGATTCTTTTTTCAAACATGGCTATACCTTCATCAATATAGTCTTGCTTGTGTTTTCCAATGTACCAGAATGATATTTTCATAACAAAAAAGGGCTACCCAAAATTGAGTAGCCCAGTATATTTTAAGTTTTTATCTGATTACTTAGTAACCACAACTTTCTTACTTGTAAATCCATCTTGTGTAGATACATTCAACATGTAAATTCCAGCTGGTATATTTGTAATGTCTAAATCAAGTTGAGCATTCTGAACATTGTATGCTTTTTCATTTAACAATACCTTTCCATCAACTGATGTTAGTGTTAAACCTACTGTCTCAGAATTGTTATCTAAGATAAGGTCAACGATCAATCTGTCAACTGCTGGATTAGGGAATACCTTAACATTAAGGTCATTGTTAACTTCATTTACATCACTAATCATACCGATGGTTAAAGGCATGTATACTGACCAAACACCGTTTGATCCGATATCTCTAGCTTCAACATCTTGTGGAGAGTTATCTGTACCATTTCCTGACATTGATCCAAATCTGTTAACCATAAAATCTTGGCTTAATGCCAATTGCATTGCACCATAGTTAAATCCTGGCTCTACATCTGTATTAGCAGCAACAATTCTGTATTGAGAACCTGTATTTAATAAAGGTCTCATGCTTGCCATTACTAGATAGTGGCCATCGTTGGTCAATTCAATATTTTGACCTGTTAGGTCAATGGTCATGTTTCTTAATTCTTCAGCAGTCAATTCATCACTAATAAGAATTTCTTCTTTGTATAATTCCAGTCTCTCTGTTCCTTGGCTCACACCATCTTCATTTGTATCAAACCACTGGTAAAGTCCAAAAGTAATAAATCCAGAACTCGCAGCTATATCATTAATAACTACACCAAAACTTACTTCCTTAGCAAATAAACCAGCTCCATTAGGAATGTAGTAGTAGTTACCGTATGACTGGAAGAATTGATTTGGTGCCGCTCTGTCACCTAAGTACTGAACTCCAGCTTCTTCTTCAGATAAAACTTTCGCAAATTCTTCTTCAGTAATTTCATAGGTAAATGTCTGCGTGTTATTGTCAAGTATTTCATCATTGTCTGATGTCAAAGTATAAGTTCCTGTGTATGTACCCAACTCATTAACTGGTGTCCATGTATCAGGGAATACTCTGTTCTCATCTAAAAATCCTGCTTCGATTGTTCCGTAGTCTAAATCTGCTGTATAAACAACATCTCCAGCCTCGTTTTCAATAGTTGCATTTACAGATGCACCTGTGATATCAGTGTTACCAATGTTTTCAATGTCAATCAAAAATGCCATATCATCTACTTGATTGATTGGTGTTTTGAAGTTAGGGGCAACAGCAAAGAAATTACTGTTTGCTCTTACATCAACATTTTGGAAACTTCTGATGATTACATCATCAAGTGTCCAGAAATAGAAATCGTTCCCAGTTGCAGTAAATCTAAGTCTTACACTAGATTGGAATGCGGCTTCTGGCATTTGGATTGTTACTACCTCTGTTCCAATTACATTATCAATAGAAGCTGAAAGTATGTTTTCAGTAAGAATAGGAACTTCTTCAAACCAAGTCTCACCATCATCAATTGAATAAGAGAATGATGATCCACCATTCAATGGTAATTGAAATTGGTAAAATTCTACTTGTGGAAATTCTGCTTCACTTAAATCAATCGTTGGAGAGATCAAGTTACTGCTGATTTCAGGATATGGAAAACCCAATGTTCCTAAAACATCGATGTCTCCGCCAGTCTGAATGAAATCATAATCGATGATCATTGCTCCATTACATACTGAAGGTGATTCAATAGCATATGTTTCGTTTCTGATTGCACCTCTGTTAAGACCAAGTGGATCATGAACAAAAACATCAGATTCTTGTGTGATTCCAGTTGAAACCCAGTCACCAATTCCTCCATCAAATTGACCTTCTCCATTTTGTCCCCAAACTACAGTATCATCGTATTCTGCATTACATGGAGGTGAAACAAAAGAAAAAGTGATATTAACAGGATTGTTAGCCAATTCAGCTTTGATCAAGTTACAATCTGATTGAGACGCCATTGCAGAGTAAATCGTTACAAAATCTCCGTTGTCACCAGGTCCCATTGCGATAGGATCGCCAGGAGCATTGTTACAAACAAGAACAGCAATTGCACCTGCATTTTCCGCGTTTAGAACTTTAACTCCAAATTCACAAGCTCCTCTGTCAAGTAATCCAATACTTCCGCTTAAATCGTTAACCAATTCTGTACAAGCATCATTTTCAGGTGCAGCATCATCAACTGCAATAGCCAATGTACCAGAAACCGGATCAACAGCATCTAAACCAAAATCCGCACTTACGATAGAGTAATCTCCAGCAATACTGGCTGGTTCAGTAATAGTCATTGTATTGAATGATTGAGCTGAAAGCTGTACAGCACAAAAACCAATAACCAATGAAAAGATCATTTTAATTTTTGTAGAGTGAATTCTCATATAAATTATAGTTTATTAATTAAATATCAATTTTAACAATGCCTTAAATTTAATAAAACATTGGTAGTTGGGACGAATTTGAGTGGTGATAAAATGGAAACTTTTATAAATTAGTCCTCATAAAGACTAGTGAAAACCCTGAATGTCTGATATATTTACAGCATATGCCCCTTGATTTCGGCACGCTAGGTTGCCAATCAAGTTCAAAAGCGGCGCAATTTCGCCTTCTTCATAGGATTTGGCAATAAGTAAAGTGAGCATGGAAACAACAGAATCACCTGCTCCAGTAATGTCCATAATATCAATATTCATGCTTTTATAAATCTCCTTGGTCTGAAAATTAAAGATCCCTTTCGAACCCAAAGTAACATACGCCTTTTTAAAGTTTATATATTCTTGAAGTTGGACCACTGCACTATCTAAGTCATCAACTTCTGGTTTTATATTTCTGTTTAAAGCATTTCTTAATTCCTTTAGATTTGGCTTAAAAGCAGTGCAATTTTTAAATGATTGAAGATTTTGGAATTTGGGATCGACGATAGTAGCTATTTCTTGAGTGTTACATTTCTCTATTATGTGTTCTATCAACAAAGGATGCAAAAATCCTTTATTGTAATCTTGAATTATTACGGCATCAACCTTTTGATTTCTAATAAACCCATCAAATATGGATTGACTTTTTAGCAGAAGATCATCTCCAATTGGTTCTGAAGATTCTTCATCTATTCTCATAATCTGTTGTCCCTTAGCTATAAATCTTTCTTTTTTTGTGGTCGGCCTCGAGCCATCCATGATCCGGTGAAAGTGAATATCATTTGCCTCGCATTCTTGCTCAAGCCTGACACCAGTTTTATCATTTCCAATCAACGATATTAGGTGAGAATTTGCGCCTAAAGATTTGATGTTTTTTGCTACATTGGCGCTTCCACCTAGTGTCGATCTGGTTTCTAATTTTGTAAAAATAGGTATAGGTGCCTCAGGGGAAATTCGCTTTACTTCGCCCAGTACATATTGATCTAACATGGCATCCCCAATCGTCAAAATGTGAAGGTCTTCGAAAGATAAATTTTGGTATTTCAAAGTCATAAATGTTGTCCTATTTGTAAGCTCATTTCAGTAAGTCCTGTGTCCTTCTCTTTAAGCCAATCCATGGAGCCCAAATGTAGAGAACCCATTTCCAAATTCTTAATTATTTCATCAAATTCTTCAGCACGGGATATACTGTATGCATTCTTTTTACTAACCAATTGTGCAGCTTCTGGGTAACGATGATATTTCGGTCCAAAAACCACTGGAGAGCCCGTAGATATTGGTTCTAGTACATTATGTAGTCCTGTGTTAAAGGCGCCACCAACGTAATTGAGCGATCCATATCGATATAAGTATTTAAGATCACCAATTGTATCTATCAATAAAATATTACTTTCATTGAGCTTGTTTGAGCTAAATGAAGAAAGCTTGGGAAACTGCGTTTTTATAAAATCTAAACTTGCTTTACCGACTTGATGTGGAGCAATGACCCAATTGATTTTGACATGCTTTTTTATCACTGGGATAAGTACTTCGAGATCTTCTTTCCATACGCTTCCGCAAATGATTACTTGCTTGTGATTTAAAAACTTGATGAATGCATGAGGAGCTTCATATTTTTCAATTAATATTTGCTTGGATTTGGTGTATCTCAAATCCAAAAAGTGGCCTGTTACCTTTATTCCATTTGCTAGAAAATCGTCATAAGTTTTATCATTGCTTACGAAAATAAATTTGGCAAGATTGAGTAATTTTTTGGCAAATGAAAATTTTAAATTAGTAGGAAATGATTGTTGATTGACATTGACGTATCCATAAGGTGTGTTTCTTTTATTTAATTGGGTTAAATATTGAAACCAGTATTCATATTTGATGAAAATAACCAAAGAAGGATTGATTAATTTAAGGAATGATTGCACTTTCTTTTTTCTATCAAGTGGAAGATATGCTTTTTCACAACCGTTTGGAATTTTTGCATGCTGATAGCCTGATGGGGAGAAAAAGGTGAATAAAAATTTATGGCCTGGATAATCTTCTTTCAACTTTTTATAAAGGGGTAGACTCAATTCAAATTCACCGAGTGAAGCACAGTGTATTTGTATCAATGGACGCACATTTGCTTTAAGCCAAGATCCTAATTTTACATCTTGATGTCTTCTACCAGTTAAAATAGTTTGTGACTGTCGATCCCAAATACTGTGAATCCTTAGTCCTAATTCCAATAAGACTATGAAGAACCGATATGCGATCCAAAACATTAGTAGTAGATATCTTTGCCTTCTTCTTTGGCGGATAAACTGATGTACCACTTAAATTTGATTCCAATGGCTGCATCAAAACGCCTGGATACGTTTCTATTTCCAGAATCAAATTCTATTGGACTGACCGGGTTGAGGAAACCTTGAAAGCTATATAGCGCTATATCATACTTTTTTCGTCTTTTTCTCACTTTAATACCTAGTTGTTCTTCTATAAAAGGCCCACGGCTATTACGATCTAAGCCTTTAGCATACTTATCAACGGAAAGTGGAACTGATCGCGTAAACTCAACAAATCTAATTCTGTGTTGCATAATTCCACCTCCTAGGCCTAAAAATACCTTGGCGTGTTCATGTTTACCTACTGAAAATAGATTTTGGTTAAAATCTATACCAACGTACGATGCTGCCATCCGACTATTAACAACCGTTGGTACTCCATCTGCACTTAAAAGTATGCCACCTGATGTACGATAAGCTGCAAAAACATCTTCTCTTACCGCTTCACTCGTTAAAAAACCAAGCTTAATGCCTATTTGAGAACCCGATTGCCCCATGTAGTAATTGAGGGAGAAGTCACCTCCATACATACCACCAAATCTTTGCTTCAAATCAGCCAACGGCGTTTCAAATCCAAAAGAAAAGCCTAAATCAAGCGCTTTTTCATTGATTGCCTGCGTGTAAATTGAAGAAGTACAGGCTATGATTAGGATAATAGTAACTAGGATTCTCATCATGAGCACAAATTAATTATTACATCTTGGAAGGTATAATATAGACTGATATTTAAAAGTTTTAGTGACAATGAAAAGGATAAGTATGTCACTTAAACTAAGTCAAACTCAGTTTATCTCATTTTCATGTACTTCGAAAAATAGTCACTTTCAAGAGTTGATGCATAAGCAATAAACTTGATGTTCGCGTAGTTTAATCATCATTAAATGCACTTCAATGCCCAAATAAGCAGCAATTTTTAAGGATCTATATAAAGTCCTTCTTCAAAATCGCATGGCAAGTATTAAATAAATATAAATATGTATTATCTTCGTCGTTAGATATTTATAAAATTCAATTTTTATAATATTAAACGATAGACTACAATTCAAAATAAGATGAAACTAAGATACCTATCCCTGGTAGTATTACTATTTGTACAGTTCCAAGTTTTTGGGCAATCACCAGTCTTAACAGAACAGGAAGTCGTAGCAGAATTGGAAAAAAGAGGTTTAGATCGTGAGTTGGTCGAAGCTGAACTACTCCTTCAAGGAATTGATATTACTGATTTAGAGGACATAACACCAGAAGAAATCCAAATCATTCGACAAGTAATAACAGATTTTGAAAAAAATGGGGCTCCACAAAGGTCTGATGATTCAGATGAAGAAGAAGTTGATAGTGAAAGTGATATTGATTTGGATCTTTCCAAGATGGACAGTATTGACCTAGATCAAGTTCTAGAGGATGAGGAACCAGAACTTCCTGAACCTGAAATTTATGGCCAAGAAATATTTAGACAAAACCTGATTCGTTCGTATTCAGAAGGGACGGAGATAGAGGCATCACAAAATTACATTTTAGGGACAGGTGATGTTATTTCGCTTTCTATTTGGGGGAAGTCTGTTCTAGATAAGCAGTATACGATAAATCAAGATGGTTATATCGTTCTTTTGGGCGGTGCTAAGAGAGTTTTCTTAAAAGGACTTTCACTTGGCGATGCTAGAGTAAAATTGAAGTCTGTATTGTCAAACCATTATAGATTTACAGATGGAGAAATGGATTTAACATTAAGCCAATCGAGGACTGTAACGATAGGAATTTACGGAGCTGTCTATAAGCCTGGATCGGTTACGTTGCCTGCCATTAATAATGCTTTCAATGCACTTGCAGAATCACAAGGTCCTACCAATATTGGTTCCGTAAGAAATATTCAATTGATAAAAGCCAGTGGCAAAAAAATTCAAATGGATGTTTATAAGTACATGACCAATCCACAATATTCAAATGAATTAAATATTGATGACAACGATATTATCCTTATTCCAAACGTAGCCAATGTAGTAGAAGTTGAGGGAGCCGTTAAGCGTCCAATGAAATATGAGTTGCTGGATAATGAAGGAATCGTAGAGTTGGTTGAATACGCCGGCGGCGTTAACCAAAATGCACTTCTTAAAACGATCAGGATACAGAGGTATGAGAACGATAAACGGATAATCAAAGATCTTGATTTAAGAGATTTGAGGAACAAGAGGTCAAATTTTAATTTGATCAATGGTGATTTTATTACAGTGGATACGATCGTATCTGCTGCAACCAACTATGTTGAAGTTTCAGGCGAAGTAATCAATCCAGGATTGTTTGAAAAGGCAACAAATATGAAAGTGAGTGATGTCTTAAGTCAAGCAGGTTTGAAGACAGAATCAAGAACTGATATTGCATTTGTAAAAAGAAAAAATGCAGATGGTAGTATTGAATTTCAAGAAATAAATATCGATAATATTCTTGCAGATATTGATAGCCCAGATAATATCATTTTAAAGGATGAAGATATCCTTACGATCTGGTCAAAAAATAGATTTGCAGATGAAGAGGTCATAAATATTGATGGCGCGGTGCGATTTCCGGATGAGTTTCCTTACGATGTTTCCAATAAAGTAAAGTTACGAGAAGCGGTGATCTTAGCTGGTGGTTTAAGAAGAGATGCATCTAATTATGGAACTATTTTTAGGAAAGATCCACTGAATCCCAAAGTGATAGAATATGTAACAGTTACTGATTTAAATGAAGTAATCAATAATCCTTCAAGTGATCAAAATATCAATCTTAGTCCTTTCGATAGTATTTACATTTATAGTACCAATACCTTCTTAGAAGAATCTACCGTTTCGATTTATGGCGCTGTTAATAATCCGGGAAATTTTCAATATGGAAATGATATGAATATTGAAGATTTGATCGTCCTTGCTGGTGGGTTTAAGTTAAGTGCGGCAACCAATAATGTGGAAGTTTCTAGAGTAATCATAAAGGACAATGAACCTACAAATGTAGTTATTGCCAAATTGGAATTGGATAGAAATAGTTATAAAGCCAATGGTTTTGAGGAAGGTTATAAGTTGTCTCCATTTGATAAAGTAGCGGTTCGTTTTGTGCCTGAATTTGAATTGCAAGAATCTATCGTTTTACAAGGAGAAGTAAAGTCTCCAGGTTCTTATGCGATAGTGGGGGAGAATGAAAAAATAAGTAGTATGATCCGTAGAGCTGGAGGCTTGACCAATGAAGCATTTCCAGAAGGTGCATCGTTGAATAGACCAGAAGATGATTACGGTGCGATAGTTGTAAAACTTACTGATATTTTTTCCAATAGTAATTCAAAATTTGACTTTATCGTGCGTGGTGGTGATACGATTACCATACCAAAACGCAGAGAATTTGTCACCATTAAAGGTGCCACCAATGTATGGGAAGTACTATCAAGTGAATCGATCAATGTTGGGAATGAAATCCATGTACCATATCACCAAGGTAAAAATGCTTTGTTCTATATCAATCAATATGCTGGGGGTCTAAATGATAGTGCAAATAAGAGATCTTTGATTGTAAAACATCCCAATGGTGAAGTAAAAAGGATCAAGGGTTTTGGGTTCTTTAATAAATATCCTGATGTCAAAGAAGGGTCCATCATATCCATCTCATTTCAGACTACAGATGATGTCGAAAAAGAAACTCGTGAAAAAATTAATTGGTCTGAATTGTTAGGCAATTCGATGGGGCAAGTACTAGCTGTATTGGTGCTAATACAAGGTTTGAATAACTAAAATTTGATGATGTTTAAGTTGGTATTGGAGCTGAGCTGATTTCTTACGATCGCTGTAATTTGTTTGTCAGTGTTGATATAATTTATGGACTCTTTAATCTCTTCTATGCCTAGGAACACGTCTTCAGAAGAAATATATCCATAGCCCCTAAAAACACCTTCTTCAATTAGGAAAACTGCTTTCTCGGATAGGTCTCGTCCATGATCTACAATTATAAAATTGGGTTCAGTAAATACATTGGTAAGTTCGGCTGCTTCTAACACTCTTTCATTGTATGAGTCACTTTCTTCCAACTGGATGCAAGCCCCCAAACACTTTCTCATTGAATATTCAAAGCATGCCCCTCCTGTATTTTTTTCGATCCCATTTATCTGTTTGCACAAACCAAATGCAGATGTGTAACGTTTGATGAAAGATTTAGCAGTCCTTGCAGAGCCATGCTTGCTGATGATCTCATATTTTGACTCAATGGCTTCGGTGATCTTAGCTGATTTGAATATCTTATAACCATTGGGGTTGGTGTCTATATAAACACCATAAGGATAATCAGACCTCCTCAAAGCCTTGTTTATTTCTGGCTTCAACTCTTTGATTTCAACTGCTTCTTTGATTAGCGCTGCAAGTTCACTACCTGTCAATTCATAGTGTATCGAACGCACCTTTTGTAACATTTTGCCTGTCTTCCTGTCTACCTTTGAAAAGTGCTGTTTGATGCGTTTTTGAATATTAATGCTTTTGCCAATGTACACGATTTCTTTATTTTCATCAGACATATAATACACTCCACATTGCGTTGGTAATGTCTTGATGTAATCCAATGTTATTCCTTCAGGCAACTTCGATAATTCTGCAGACTTGCTGATCAACTGTCTTTCATTTAATTCAGCAGGTTTCTTTTCCAAAATCATGTGGAAAATTTTGGTAGTTGCCACAGCATCTTCGAGTGCTCTATGTCTGTCTTTTACTTCAATCTTGAAGTGCTTAATCAGGTTTCCTAAACTGTAAGATTTAAGTCCTGGAAATGCCTTTCTACTCATTTTGACAGTACACAATCTTCTTTTCGAAAAACTATAGCCTAGATTGGAAAATGCCATTTGAATGAAGCTATAATCAAACTGTACGTTGTGTGCTACAAAAACCGTATCCTCTGTCATTTCTACCACCTTTTTAGCTACTTCATAAAACTTGGGGGCATCAATAACCATGTCATCAGTGATTCCCGTTATCCGAGTAATATTATAAGGAATGCTAATTCCAGGATTTACCAACGTTTCATATTGGTCAATGATTTTTTTGCCATCACTGACAACGATTGCAATCTCTGTGATCCGATCTCTCTTGGCAAGACCACCTGTGGTTTCGATATCTATAATTGCATACTTCTGAGCCATATTGACGCTTAGTTCAAGTGGGTTTGAACATCTTTTTCTACCTGCTGTAACTCAGCTTTTATTCGATCATGTTCAGCATCCAAAAATTGAATGGTGTCTTCTTCATCTTTAAGTAGTGTGTCAAAATTCAAGAAATTCAGATCAATTCTTTCCTTGATTTTTGCCGTATAATTTTCAAGTTTGTAGGTAACATCAAGCTTGATTTTATCTCTGCCTTTTTTGACAGCTTCTTTGTATCCAGCAATGATTTTGCCTCTCTTTATTCCTACTGTGACTCCAGCGAATGCAAGACCCAAAGTCGTAATAATTCCTCCTGTAATATCAAATACGGCCCCATTGGTTACCATCGTAAGAATGATTCCAACTGCGGCAATTCCTCCTCCTGTTGCAATGTTAGGAGCAATGTTACTTCCATCACCTAATAAAGATTGATCATAAAAGTTTTCAGCTTTTTTTAGAAACCCAGAGAATGTTCTTTGTAGGTCGTTTAATACATTGGCACGACGCTCTGCGATATCTGCAAAAATTTCATGATCGTCTTTTAGTATGGTTTCACTATTCTTGATTTTAGCATCTACTATCTTGCCCATATCTTGTATGCTTTCTGCTATGTCGATCACTCCTTCATGCAACTTTTCTTTCAAGGAGTTATTAAACTTGTTTTCCAAATCTGAAGAGATTCCATCCAGCCATTGCTTAGCATTCGAGCCACCTCCGAACATAGACCCAAATGATCTTTTTACCAAGGAAAATATTCCTAGACCATCCTTGATCTCCATTTCTTTTTCGGTCGTAATTTTATCATAAGAGGATAGTAAGTTGTCGACCAAAGACTTAATCTGTCGTTTGGTTCTTAGTTCTTGTTCATTCAGTGTTTTTTTGATATCGCCCCGGAATCTTAGATCTGCTTCAAATTGTTCTTTCCTGATCAATACACCTTTGTAAATTTTGTCGTTGATCATCAATGCTGTTTGTGCATTGTTTTCAATTTTTAAAAATGGCGCTCTATTTCCAGTGATGTTTTCTTTGATGTAATTTCTTACTTCGATGAATCCACTGATGTCTTTCTTGTCTTCCAATTCCTGCTTGGCAGATACGGCGAATACTTTTGGTTCTGCGATTCCTTTTTTAACAGCTTGATCATAGACGCCTTTGGTGTTGGTTATAAGGTCTTCCGGAACCATTAAATCTTTTTGCTGAAGGATAAATATTATTTTCTTATGCCAGTCCGAATTGATGAAATCAAAAAATTCCCAAGATGATTGTCGGTATGGATTTTTTGATTCGAAAACAAAAACGATGAGGTCAGAAGTTGGAATAAACTTTTCTGTTATTTCTTGGTGATGATCAACAATGGTGTTTGTTCCCGGCGTATCGACAATCGCAATTTCTTTAAGAATTTCAATTGGTTGATAAATCCTTTTAAGGTATGGGTTTATTTCTTCAATTTTTTGCTCCGGCCCATAGGTGATTTGTTGAATCGTATCTGTCATCGGTGAAGCAGCTACTTTGCAAATTTCTTGTTTTGAATCTAGTAGGGCATTGATAAAACTACTCTTTCCAGCCTTAACTTCTCCTACGATCACAAACATGTAAGGGTCATTGATCCTTGCTCTCACATCCGAAACTGTTTGCTTTAACTCAAGATGATTAATCTTGTTGGTTATTTCATACAATGAATCAACGGCTCTAGACAATTTATCATTGAAGAGCTTGGTCTCTTGACTTTCAAATAATGGACTCATGCTATTGTAGCTTTTGTTTTATTCGCTTGCGCAAATTTTTGAACTATATAGGAATCAGGAAATTGTATTTCAGACACTAAAATTAATGTATTTAATTCACATTATAGCTTTTGGTTATATAACTAAAACAGAACTGAAAGTTTCAAAGTATTCCATGTTCAAATGGATTTAGCCAAATTAATCAGATGAATTCTTGCTTCAGGTCCACAACAGAACAATAGATCTACTATGCTTAAGTCTTTTAAGAACCCAACACTTTTTTCTTCAAACAATTGAGGATACTGATAATCTGATTTATATTCTGGCTTTCTACTCCTAAAATCTAGTATTTCATGACCATATTGGCCAATCCAAGTATCTGTTTGATTGGCCGTATCTGCTATATCTAAAAAATGCAAAATCAGATCATTTAGTTCCATGTTCAACTCCCAAAGGTATTCTGGTTCTTTTTTAAGTAGAGTTACAATTTTTGGTAAGTAATACATGATGTATGGAGAACCAGAATAATTGGTTTCTAGTCCATGAATCAACTCTTTTATCCAATTTGCCTCATAAGAAATCTTCACATCTTGTATGGCTTGTTGTTGGTTTTTGCCGGATTTTAGGGGAATGCTAATTGTTTTTTTTCCTTGAGAAGTTTTAATAAAGCACTTATTGCGTGTTGATCTCTTTTGGTAATTTTCGTGAGCTTCAATGAATATCTTTCCTTTAAAATAATAGGCATAGCTAGTAACGCTGCCTAAGAATGAGGTGTGAAGAATGATATGCTGTTTTTGGATTTCTTTTGTCATCTTAGCATCGTGAAGTCCAAAGGTAAAAATGTTGTAGCAAAATACATCAAAGATCGTATTCTTGATGAAAAGCTAATATCACAAGATCCAGATAGTCAACTTGAGTTGATATTGGTTGTCCCAAGTTATAAAGAAGCACCAGCGGATGTATTAAATCTTTGTCGTTCATTAAGTGATCAATCTGTTAAAGTAGTTTTTGAACTAATAATTGTGGTGAATAATGGCATACATGATCAAGATGCATATTTGAAAAATCAATCATTGCTCTCTGCCTCAGATCAGTTTGAATCCTTTAATTTTCCTATCCATTTTATTGACAAGACCAATATCAAAAATGTCAAAAAAGCGGGCGTTGGACTGGCTCGTAAAATTGGCTTAGATGAAGGTTTGCGACGCTTTAATAAACTCGATAAAAATGGTGTTTTGGTTTGCTTAGATGCTGATTGTGTTGTGGGTCAAAATTACCTTGAAGAGATTTCTCAGTTTTTTGTTTTGAATCCATTGTTGAATGCATGTTCTATTGGTTTCAAGCATCGGTTTGAAGAAATTGAAGATGAAAAAATGTTGAAAGCTATTATTCAATATGAACTTCACCTACGTTATTATATTCAAATTCAAGATTGGATTGGATTGCCTTTTGCACTCCAGACGGTTGGCTCAGCCATGGCAGTTAGATCAGACGAATACGCGGCACAGGGTGGTATGCCAGTGCTTAAAGCTGGAGAGGATTTTTATTTCTTACATAAATTTATAGGGACCAATAAGTGTGGAACTTTAGATAAAGTTCTGGTATTCCCTTCAGGCCGAATCAGTGATCGAGTTCCTTTTGGAACGGGTAGAGCAGTTGGTGAAATCATGAGCACATCTGGTCAGTTTACAACCTACCATCCTGAATCTTTTCAGATATTAAAATCTGATTTGGATATAATTATCTCTTCCTATCCCCATTATAAAAACATTTGCGCAAGCGTGTCAAAATCTACTCAGGGATTTTTTAAAAAGGTTGAGCTAGAAAATAAACTCAATGAATGTGTGAAAAATACATCGGATGAAGCTTCTTTTAAAAAGCGCTTCTATCGTTGGTTTGATGCTTTTCTACTAATGAAGTATGTACATTATATGCGTGATGAAGTATTGTCCAATATTCCAATTCTAGAGGCAGTAAACTTGTATTTTAAATTGAAAGGGGAGACTGAGGTTTTTGAAAATGAGTACGATGCTTTGAGGCGATTGCAGATAATAGATTATCCTCATCACAAGCTCTAATGCAGCGCTGACCTGATTTCAAGTTCTTGGATGATTCTTGCTTCTTGCTCGACCCACCATTCAAGACGACTGTATACTTTTTCCTTTTCAAAATAGGTGAGGGCCATCTTTACAAAAATATGGCCGTGCTTTGCTTCAGAAACCCAAAGTGTTTTATAAAATTTTTGCATTTTCTCTTCGGTCTGAGCTTCCGCTACCATCTTAAATCTCTCAGCACCACGGGTTTCTACGATGGATGCAATCAACAATCTATCCATGAATCTTTCTTCCCGTCCCGAATGACACAATTTTAAAAGTTTGTCCAAATAAGGATCTTTGCCGATACTGTGTTGAAGTTGCAATCCTCGTTCTTGCATGAGCTCGTAAACTTGCTGGAAATGCTCAAGTTCTTCAATCCCTGTTTCAATGAGTTCTGGAATGATTTCAGTGCGGTCTGGATACTTGGCAACAAAACTCATTGCCATTGCAGATGCTTTGCGCTCACAGTCTGCATGATCTTGTAAAAACGCATCAAAGTCATTCATAACAGCATCTATCCACTCCTGCGAACTAGGTACGCCAAGATCTAAATTTAGTTTCATAGAATAGAACGCTTAGTTGCTGCGCATAAAAACAAAGTACAGTAGAATCAGTAATATAACGGTAACGATAGCAGTGATCTGCATGAATTTTTTCTCTTGAGCTTTATCTTTTGCTTCTTGCTTTTGTTTTCTTCTTGATTTAGCCATTATCGTGATTTTTACCCAATATACAATTTCCAATAAAATTTTGATTCTACCAGTACCTACTTTTAGTATCATAAAAATCAACAATACGGGGGTCAACCATGATGTCGTTAGGTTTTATAGGCCTTTCAAGAGCTATTCCACCCAATGTTCTACATCGACTTAAAGCAACATATGTCTGCCCATATTCAAAAGCACCTCTTCCTAGGTCTATTTTGATCTGGTCAAATGTTTTACCCTGGCTTTTATGAATTGTGATGGCCCATGCAAGTTTTAGTGGGAATTGCGTGAATGTTCCTACTGTTTCGGTCTTAAATCGATTGATGTTATGCTGATCAATGTTATAACGAATGATCTCCCAGTCCATCTTTTCAACCTTGATGATGGCATCTTGTCCATTATCTTTGGTCATGACCGTAATTGTTCCTGCTTCGATTTTTAAGATCTTTCCAATAGATCCGTTGACAAATCTCTTATTGGGGTCATTCTTTACAAACATGACCTGTGCTCCCTCCTTTAACTCCAAAACTTCAGCAGTGGGGTAAACACTTGCTTTGAAATTACCAGTGATGGTAGCCTGGAAAAAGTGACTATAATTGGTTAGTTCATTGAGCTTTTTTTGATTGACGGCTTTGGCAGTGGCATTGACCGTACACAAGGTTATATATAAATCACCTTCTTCTTGTTGGGCGCCAACCTGTTCATTAAGCATCAACACATCATCTTCATCAAAAGTCCTGATTCTCACCCTGTCTAGTAGCTTAACAAAGAACTTTTCCGTTTGACGATAGACTTTTTGAAGCTCAATCATCTTAAGGTCAACCCCATTTTCAATGATTTTGGCAGAAAAGAAATATGGGGAGTTGTATATCGTATTAAAGTATTGCTTCTCAAATCCGGTACTTACCACAGGTGGTAATTGAAAAAGATCGCCAAAACAAACCAACTGAACTCCACCGAAGGGTATATCTGCGGCTCTGTTGACCCTTAAAAAAAGATCAATATTGTCCAACATATCGGCACGAACCATAGATATCTCGTCAATGATTAAAACGTCAAGATTTCTATATAAATAGTGGTTTTTTAGCTTTTTGATGTCTTTGGGTTGCATCATCTTAGGTGGAAATCGGAAGAAACTATGGATGGTTTGTCCTCCTACGTTCAAAGCTGCAATACCTGTAGGGGCAACTACAACGGCCCTTTTTTTAGTCGTTTTCGTGAAAAGGGAAAGCAAGGTGGATTTACCCGATCCAGCTCTACCGGTAATGAAATAATGATCCTTGGTATTCTCAATTTGATCGAGAACATCCTTGAATTCACCGTCTAGTAATTTTGGTAATAAATTTTTCAACTACAGATATCGTTAAGAACTCATCAAATGTAGGCGAAAAAGATGTGAAACCCGTTTAAATTCAATGCTTTTGAGCATATTTTCATAATGTGGATAAAATCCTATTTAAGGGCTTCTTAACTAGATAGAATATAGATATATTTGGCCAAATTATGAGGTTAAAAGAACTAAGATTAAAAGGCTTTAAAAGCTTTGCAAATAGCACAAGAATCAGCTTTGAGGAGCAAGTTGTTGGAGTTGTAGGTCCAAATGGAGCTGGTAAGTCCAATATTGTCGATTCTATCAAGTGGATTCTCGGAGAGCAAAAAGGAAAAGAGCTACGTACTGATACCAAAACAGATGTAATCTTCAATGGAACTTCCGTTAGGAAAAAAGCAAGTGTTGCTGAAGCATACCTTACTTTCGATAACACCAAGAATATCCTTCCTACTGATTACCAAACGGTGGAAATAGGACGAGTCCTGTATAGAAGTGGCGATACAGAATATATGCTAAATGGGACTAAGTGCCGCCGAAAAGATATCCTAAACTTGTTTTTGGATACAGGAATTGGATCCAATTCATATGCCATCATCCAGTTGGGAATGGTAGACGACATTCTGTTTGATAAAGACAATGCAAGACACAAGATGTTTGAGCAGGCTGCAGGTATATCCAAATTTAAAATCAGGAAGCGGGAAACGATGAACAAGTTGAAATCGACCCGTGAAGATCTTGAGAGAGTAAAGGATATCTTGCATGAGCTTGAGTCAAATATGAAAACCTTAGAAAAGCAAGCCAAGCGAACAAAGAGGTTTTATGAACTAAAAGAACAATACAAAGAGCTGAGCATAAAACTTGCATCATCCAGCTACAAAGTGAAATCTTCCCAATACGAAGAGCTGAAGAAAAAGGTTACTTCCGAGGAAGATATTTATAGAGATGTAAAAAATAAATTGTTGGATCTTGAGTCAAGACTTGAAAAATCAAGAACCGATAATTTGAGCAAGGAGCAGACATTGAGTGAAAGTCAAAAAGAATTCAATCAACTCAACGATGATTTGCGTACAAAAGAAAACGACAAACAAATCAACCTTCAAGAAATTCAATTTAGCGAAAATTCTTTAAAGAAAATAAACAGCCTCCTAAGCTCTAATACCGATGAGTTGAACAAACTTAAAGCAGAGTTAGAACCAATCCAAGGCAACTACCAGACTAAGCTTGATGAGTATAATCTTGAGAAGGAATCTTTTGAAGTTGTTGAGAAGAGGTACAACGAGTCAAAAGAATTGTTGAATTCATTGCAAGGTGATTCTGATTCTCAGATTTCAATGCTGCAGAAGTATGAAACAGAAGTTTTTGAGTTGGAAAAAGAATTGGTTGTTACGGAAAATGATCTTGCTAGAACACAAGCAGTGATTACCAATCTACTACTACAAATCAGTGAGTCCAAATCTCAAGAAGCGGAATTTACTCAAAATCTATCGTCGATAAGAGAACAAGAATCGGTGTTGGAGAACAAGTTGGCAGAATTTGAAATCAAAGCAAAAAATCTCAGAGAGCAATTCAAGTCGTTGGAAGAAAATATTGCGATTAAATCTGAAAAGCTGATTGAGATCAATCGTAAATTAGACTCAAAACAGAATGAGCACGATCTGATCAAAAGTATGATAGATAATCTGGAAGGATTTCCTGCATCGACCAAATTTTTGGTAGAAAAATGGAAAAAAACGCCAATTCTTTCAAATGTAATTGACGCAGGTCCAGAATACAAAACGAGTTTAGAGTCTTACTTGACACCGTACTTGAACTATTTTATTGTAGATAAATATACTGAAGCAATTGAAGCCGTAAACTTGTTGAGCAATGCTCAGAAAGGTAAAGCCCAATTTTTTATTTTGGAAGAAACGGCTTTGGCAAAATCAGCAGCTACGTGTAATATTCCTGGAGCAATAAGAGCTTCTGATGTGCTCGATGTAGATGCTAAATACAAGGTTCTTTTAGATTCACTTTTAGAAGGTGTTTACTTTGTAGATCAATGGAAAGATGAATACTATTCATCGATTGGTGAAGGGGTTACCATCTTGGATAAAACAGGGAAATATGCCATCAACAAGCGTCAATTGATTGGAGGGAGTGTTGGTTTGTTTGAAGGAAAGAAATTGGGAAGAGAGAAGGCACTTAAAAAATTGGCCAAAGAAATTGAATCACTGCAAGCAGAAGGAGAGGTCATTGAAAAGGAATTAGAAGAGTTAAAGACTCAGAAAAAATCTTTGGGTGAAAAACTTGAAAGCAAAGAAAATGAACCGATTCAAGTTGAGCTGGAAACCGTACGATCGTCCAGGATTCAGATGGAAACCCAACTTGGTACGAAGAGTGACTTTATCTTAAATCTAAACAATCAGATAAGTTCTAATGAAAGCCTGATTTCTGGTTTTACAGAGGGACTAGGAAGCACAAAATCTAGAAGAGACCAAGCAATTGCAACTCTTGAAAAATTCAAATCGGAGCGGGAAAAAGCAACAGGCGAAATAGATAAAATAGTGGAGCAATCTCAGACTTTGACTGAAGAATACAATGCCGCCAATATTGCCTTGATTAAGATTCAGAATTCTGTTGAATCGTTTGATCAAGATATCAAGTTTAAGACCGAAAGAATATCTAGATTGACGGAAGAACTGGACGCTGCTAAGCAAGAGTCGATTCAGTTAAACGAATCAATTGTCAACTGTAATGCCAAGTCTGAAGAGCTTGAACTTGCCTTGAAAGCCTTGTATGAGAAGAAGCAAGGTATGGCTAAAGACCTGAGTGATACCGAGCAAAATTATTTCTCTGAAAGATCTTCGATCAATGAGTTGGAAAATGATACTCAGAAAACGAGGAGAACTTTAAACGAGAAACAAGTAAGTATCAACGAACTAAAGTCCGAAGTACAGAATTACAAATTTGAGATTTCTGCTATACGTGAAAGATTAAGTATTGAATTCCAAATGGAAAAAGATGCGATTTCAAAACTTCTGGAAGATGCGATGAATCAAGAAGTGGAAGAAGTGGAGGAAGGATTGGAGCTGAAAGTAGGAAAGCTTAAAAGTAGGCTTGAAAACTACGGTGACATCAACCCGTTGGCAGTCACAGCCTACGAAGAGGTGAAGGAGCGATTTGATATGATAGAAGGCCAACGGAATGATATTCTGGAAGCTGAAGCCTCATTGCTTGCTACCATTGGTGAAATTGAGACAACCGCATCTGAAAAATTCTTGGATGCATTCAATAAGGTAAACGGATACTTTTCAGAAGTGTTTAGAGGATTGTTTACAGAGGATGATATGGCAGAAATTAGATTGGAAGATCCAGAGAATCCACTTGAGTCCAATATTGAAATTATTGCCAAGCCAAAAGGAAAGAGACCTACAACCTTAAAGCAATTATCAGGAGGAGAAAGAACACTGACAGCAACGGCATTGCTGTTTAGCCTTTATTTATTAAAGCCAGCACCGTTCTGTATTTTTGATGAGGTAGATGCACCTTTGGATGATAGCAATATCCAAAAGTTTGTGAGATTGATTAAGAAGTTTTCGCTTGAATCTCAGTTTGTGATCATCACACACAACAAAGCAACGATGGCTGCAGTAGATACCTTATATGGTGTGTACATGCAAGAAAAAGGTGTTTCTGAAGTGGCACAAGTTGATTTCAGAGAGTACGAACATCAAGAGAAGTTTCAATCTGCCAACGTAGGATAGAGGTATAGAAAAAGCACAAAACATAAAAAGGGTTCCAAGTCGTTACTTGGAACCCTTTTAGGTTTTAACAGTTGCAGGATTATACTTCTTCTAAGCCAATTATTATGCCAACTTATAATATGTTTTGTTTTCAATAACTGTTGCTACTGAGGTAAATAAATAGGAAAACGCCTGAAGAATATAAGGATTGAAGGATTAGAATGCAGCTCCTAAAGAAAAGATAAATCGGGTAGGTGAATCAGAAAAAGAATAGGATTGATTTCCAAAATTGATGTGATCACCGTAATGGGTGAAGTTGCCTTCGTAATTCAATGAAAGTCTCAATTTTCTTATATCCAAACCTAATCCTGCTTGGTATCCGAAGGTAGCATTTTTGAACTTTTGCTCGTATCCATCGACATCAAATAGTTCTGAAGTACTATTAAGGTGGATATGGGCTACAGGGCCAGCATGGATTTTAATGGTATTGAAGAGTTTTATTCCGATGTTGAGTGGGATGTCTAAGTCTTGATAGAATTCTTTTAGCTCAGATACTTCATCATTGGGTTTTGTTACGGAATAAGTCATTCCTTGAGAATTTAAAAGTAGGGCAGGTTCCCACACCAATCTCAAAAATTTAAATCGGCCATAAATGCCTGCGTGAAATCCATAATCGATGTTGGAAATAGACATATCTGTCAATTCTGTTGAGCTAACTAGATTTATAGTTTCCACTGCTGGGAGAAGATGACCTTGTAATCCTATCTTTATACCAAATTCTGCATCGCCTTTCTGGCCAATAGCAGAAGATGCTATGGTAAGCAAAAAAATAAATAGATAAAACTTTCTCAATCGGGTGTACTTTGTAACAAATATGGTGTTTTTTTGGGTTAAATTTCATCTTGTTCTATCATAAAGTAAATTTGAATGGATATTAAATCGGTGTATTTTTTAGGTAGTTTCCCCAATGAATCTAAATGTCCAACGGATGGAAAACCTGAATTTGCATTCATTGGTCGATCTAATGTGGGAAAGTCCTCGTTGATCAATATGCTAGTGAATCATAAAGACATGGCAAAAGTATCAGGAACACCCGGTAAAACGAGACAACTTAATTACTTTGTCATAAATAGTGAATGGTATTTGGTGGATTTGCCCGGTTACGGATTTGCAAAAGCATCAAAGAAGGCCAAAGCCAATTATGAACGTATGATTGAGCAATATCTGCTTCAACGCGAAACCTTGATGTGTGCTATGGTTTTACTCGATAGCAGACATGAATTACAGAAAATTGATAAAGAATTTATAGATTGGCTTGGGTCTATGCATATTCCTTTTGTCCTTGTATTTACCAAGCTTGATAAATTAAAAACGGCTGAAAGAGAGGTAAATATCGAAAAAATCAAGGATCAACTACTTGAATCTTGGCATTCACTACCAGCAACATTTGCCTCGAGCGCCAAAAAGAAGGATGGAAGAGACGAAATACTCCAATTTGTTCAGGAGACGATAGAGCAATACGTCGAAAGACAGGATTCATAGCCTCAATAGTTTTGCTTTAATATTATCTTTGTCTAAATTCTAACCAATACTTGAGTTCTCGAAAAGAACATATAATTCCTAATCCTGACGAATGGCCTATTACTAGGTTCTACGAAAAGCGATCTGAATTTATCAAAGCTTTGAATGAATATACATTCAAACGTCTCTCTGATAAAAATTCCGATATCGTTTCCGTGCTTGAAAAAACCATCTATATGGAAAAACAGCGCGTGAAAAATAAGCCATGGAAAGTCGATCCACCAGACGATAAAGAATATTGGAATAGTTTGGGTCAGGAACTTGCATCTACAATTACACCAGAAGAAAAAATTGCTACCGCACAAAAGATTGTTTCTAGAATTGTGAATAGATATGGAGAAGAGATTGTGGGCGGCTTCGCTACAAAAACTTTTCGATTTGCTAGAAAAACCCTAACATCAGTTTTTAAAAGATTATTCAATAAAATCCATTTTCCATATTTAATTAAGGCTTGGGGGAGTAAAGAGGATTTGTTTGAGAGAATCCAGGTATCGGGCAGTGTAGATGAAATAAGGTCATTGTTTCAAAAAGGTACAGTGATTTTGGTGCCCAATCATTTTAGTAACCTTGATTCTATTTTACTTGGATATGCGATTGATGCCAAAGTCGGGATCCCTGCATTCACATGGGGAGCTGGTCTGAATCTTTTTGATGTAGAGATTTTAGCTCGGTATATGAATCGACTTGGAACGTATCGTGTGGATAGAAGGAAGAAAAATCCTATTTATCTGGAGACGTTGAAGGCCATGTCATCATTGTCCCAACATTTTGGATTGAACAATATATTTTTCCCTGGTGGAACCAGAAGTCGTTCAGGTTCGATGGAAAAAAACTTGAAGTTGGGATTGTTGCAATCGACCATGGAAGCTCAAAGATTAAATCTTCAAGAAGGCAATGGCAAAAAGATCATTATTGTTCCGGTTGTTTTAGGTTACCATTTTGTGCTTGAAGCAAAGAGTCTTATTGAAGGCCACTTGCGACAAGAAGGAAGAGAGAAATATACCCGTATAAGTTCTGGCACATCTGTGATTAAAAAGACATGGGTAGTGTTTAAAAACTTACTAAGGAAAGATTCCGATGTAACGATACATTTTTGCCAACCGATTGATGTAGTCGGAAACGCAGTTGATGCAGCAGGTGATTCTTATGACCAAACAGGTAAAAAAGTAGATATTAAGGATTATTTCAGTTTGGAAGACTCAATAAATAAAGATAATCAAAGAGAAAAAGTTTATACACAGATTTTAGCCAACAAGATCATAGAAAGTTATAGAAAGGAGAACATCATACTGAGTTCTCATCTACTTGCATTTGTAGCTTTTGAACTAGCAAAGCAACAGTTTCCCGAAATCTCTGTTTATGAAATGGTGAATAAACTAAATAAGAATTTTATAATTGACGCGGAGCAATTACACACGGAACTTGCCAATGTGATCGCCCAGCTAAAAGTCAGAGAAGCTGACGGGGAAGTTTCTTTGTCTGATTCCGTTAATAAAGGGGCAACCATTTGTATTAGTGAAGGCATTAAGAAACTGGGCTTGTTTCACCAGACCAGACCAATCTATAGGAAAAATGTCAATTCTTTTAGTTCGGAAAGTTTAAAACTGCTTTATTATTATCATAACAGACTCAATGGATTTGGAATCGAGGATCATATCTCCGCTTCCGCAAATTTGGTTGAGTAATAAACAGAAAAAATTGAGGTACATTATATACGATGTTGAAGCAACATGTTGGAGGGGAAAGCCGCCAAAGGGAATAAACGAAGTCATCGAGATTGGTGCTGTTATGATAAATGATTACGGTGAGCTTATCTCAGAGTTTAACAAGTTCATCAAGCCAACCGTAAATCCAATGTTGTCTGGGTTCTGTAAATCACTCACACACATATCTCAAGAGAATGTTGATTCGGCTGATGAATATCCTGAAGTCATTGATCAATTTAAAGAATGGATTGGTGTGGATGAAGATGATTATGTTCTTGGAGCCTGGGGTGATTTCGATAAACGAATCATCAGAGACAATTGTAAGTTACATAAAATTGAATCAGACTGGGTTGAATACTTTATCAATCTTAAGTCTCAATACAATACAGTAAAAGGCAATATGGGGCATGAGAAAAGTGGCTTAAAGGCCATCGTAGAAAAAGAGGGATTTGAATTTGATGGGGTCCATCACAGGGCTATTTCAGATGCAATGAATCTTGGGAAAGTTTTCTCTAAATACATGGATGAATGGGTCATAGTTTGGTAAATTTAAGTATTCCTTATGCTCTAATTAACTGAGTTTAGGAACTTTTAGATATAAATTTGCAGTTATATACATGAACAATAAATACAAATAATGAAAAAATTAATTCTTACTTTCTTTTCTCTCTGTCTCTTGGTAAACATATCTACCGCTCAGGATCAAGGTTATATCAAGATGGAAATTACTGATGTTGAAACAGACAACGCCGAAATGGCCGGTTACCTCGAAATGATGAAAGGAACTGAAACAGAATACTTCTATACTGAAGAAAAGTCATTGGTGAAGGCCAATATGATGGGAGGTATGGTTGAAGTGACTACAATTGTTACCAATGAAGACGAATCAATGATGATGTTGATGAATGCCATGGGTAATAAGATGCAAATTGAAAGCACCAAAGCTGAAAGAGAAATGGCAGAAGCCAAAGCACAAACGGAAACACCTGATATAGATGTCGTTTATGATGAGAATGTAACCAAAACCATTATGGGTTATGAATGTATTAAAGCAGTGGTTACAGTCGGTAATCCAGGATCAGAAGAATCAATGACCATGGATATGTTTGTTGCCCCAGAATTGAAAATGAGTGCAAAAATGATCCAAGGTCTTGACAAAGCAGAAATCAAAGGTTTTCCATTACAATATATAATGGATGCAGGTGGTGTAATGAAACTTACAGTAACTGCTACAGAAATAGAAGACACGGTGGACATTTCTGCTTTTGAAGTGAATACAAAAGGATATAAGAAAATGACCTTTGAGGAATTCCAAGAAACAATGTCTGCCATGGGCGGAGGTTTCTAAGAACCAATCAAGAATAAATAAAAAGGGGAATCAAACGAAAGTTTGATTCCCCTTTTTATTTTACTTATAGCTTAAAATCGAAACGGATTCGAAAACTTTGGATCTCGTATCATTTCTTCATCAGTCAAAGTATGTAGAAAAGCCTCTAAGGCATCTACTTCCAACGAGTTAAGGTCTAGTGTTTGAATGATTCCATTGGTTTGAAGTTTGTCATCCAGATTATCATGGGGCTTTACATTGTGATTGTAGTGCTCTATGACTTCTTTTAATGAATTAAATCTGCCATCGTGCATGTAAGGCGCAGTCATGGCAATGTTTCTCAATGATGGAATTTTAAATTGACCTTCATTTCTTCCATTATCACTATAGACTAGATCTAAGCCAATATTGGCTGTTCCTAAACTGGTACTATACTCACCATTGTTGCTATCATCTGCAGCAAAATTGGAGCCGCTATGACAAGAAGCACATTGTGCTTTATCACTAAAGAAAATAGCCATTCCAAATTTCTCCAATTCAGAAAAGTCTTCAAAGTCGTTGCTCAATGCTCTATCGAATGACGATTGTGTAGAAGTGATTGAAGCCAAAAATTGCTCAAGTGCATTGGCAAACCTTGCTTCATCAATGGTAGGAACTCCATATGCTTTTTCAAATAACTCAGGGTAATAACTGATGGTTTTTAATTTCTCAATTAAAACATCCATGTCTTCCATGCCCATTTCTATGTGGTTTGTAACCGGTTCTGTAGCTAAGCCTGATAGTCTTTCTTGTCTGCTGTCCCAGAAGAAATGATTGTTTACTGCAAGGTTTGAAAATCCCATGGAGTTACGTGAAGTAATTTTACCACCAAAGCCAGGGCTCAGGCCAAGTCCATCAGCAAAGGCCTTGTTTTGTTGATGACAACTAGCACAAGCAATGGAATTGTTTTTTGATAATTGACCATCGTAAAATAATACTCTACCTAAAGTGGCAGCATCATTGTTGTCTGTCTCAAAATTAATTTTTATAGCTCCAGGTGCAAAACCACCACTATTGGGAAAATTGGAATTTATTGACCCAATGATTTCGGTATTGGGGTTTTTTAAATTGTCCAAGTTTTGGTTGGCGGAAATGTAGTCATACGTTTCATCAGGAAGATTGAGAGCGAGTGCTGGATCATATTGAGGTGTCTCAATACTGCACGCGCAGATGTTTAGCATCAATAGGGTGCCAAACACAGATAGGAATTGTATTCTGTGCATAATCAAAGGTGTTTAACCCAATGTATATGTTTGTATTGGTGTATTCGAATAAATGTTAAAATAATATTTGGTTAAACGTTAAATTCGGGGTAAACCCCTATAAAGTTGAAGTTATGAAACGACACCTATATTTAATGGCTTTTTGTTGGTTTACTCCAACCCTCATCGAGGCTCAATCGGTAACTTGGGCAGAAGATATCGCACCGATTATTTATGAAAATTGTTCCTCTTGTCATCATGAAGGCGCAATTGCTCCATTTAGCCTTATGAGCTATGAAGAAACCAAGACTCATGGATTTAATATTAGAAACGAGGTTGTACAGGGTTCGATGCCTCCTTGGCCAGCAGATCCAGACTTTAAGCATTTTGTGGGAGAAGCGAATCTAAGCCAAGAAGAGATTGATGCCATTGATCTATGGGTTCAACAGGACTTTCCGATGGGAGACTTGACTCTAGAACCATCAGCTCCTACATTTTTGCCAGAAGGCTCTTTGCTCAATACCATTGACCATGTAGTTGCCATTGAGCCTTACACATTGCAGACAGATGATGATGAGTATCGGTGGTTTGTCATAGACAATCCATTTGATGAAATCGTGCACATTAGTAAAATAGAAGTGATGGTTGGGCTTAAAGATGTTGTGCATCATGCTGATCTTTTTCTTGATTACACAGATCAAAGTAAAAACTTTGACATGGAAGATCCTTTGCCTGGGTTCAATAGCTCTACCGGCTTCCCTAATAGTGATTATTATATCAATGCTTGGCAACCTGGTGGTAATATAGCTAGATATCCAGAAGGATGGGGTATAACCTTAGATCCAGGTGCTTCTTTTGTCATTGAAATTCATTATGGTCCAGGTGCAATTGGACAAATTGATTCTACGTATATGAATTTGGAATTTGTCAATGATGTCCAGACTCCTAGATCGATTGGTACTGCATGGTTGTTGCAAGATTCAGCACCTGTGTTGGTTGATGGACCTTTGGTTATTCCAGCCAATCAAACCAAAACTTTTCATCAAGAACGTACTTTGAATTATGATTATTCTATGATTTCAATATGCCCACACATGCACCTATTGGGTGCTTCATACAAAGTTTGGTTTGAAACTCCTGAAGGAGATTCCATCAATCTAATCAATATACCAAAATGGGATTTCCATTGGCAAAAGTACTATACTTTTGAAACCATCCAGAAAGTCCCTGCTGGTTCAACCATCAAAAGCGAAGGCACCTACGATAATACCGTTAATAATCATGACAATCCTAATTTTCCACCCATTGATGTTTCTCGTGGTCTCAATACTTCAGATGAGATGTTTTTGTGTTACTTTATATTTTCAGCTTACGAAGAAGGAGATGAGTTTGTAAGTTTAGATCCTGATTTGGTACCTAACAAAGAGTTGATTATTCCTAGCTTTGCTATAAATATATCTCCCAATCCAAGCCACGATTTTATAAGCTTATCCATTGAAGGCAAACAAGTAATTGATGAACTTTCAATCTTTGATGCTCAAGGCAAATTGGTGTACCGTGCTAGAGAGTATCAAACATCAGAACAAATTGAAATTGACGCTTTGGAGGCTGGTGTTTATTATTTGGAAATCAAAGATGGAAAGAGTAGAGGGACGAGCCAGTTTATTAAGATAAAGTAAGTCTCTACCGAGATTATAGAGTCATGCTTTATGAAATTATTAGATATGATGATTCTATATTGGACTTACAAGACAATATTATGAGGTATATCATTTATGTTTTTATTTTTTTTATTCCTTCCAATGTATGCTTAGGTAGCAATGGTTGTAATAATAGCTTATTGAACATTGTGCCTTCTAATGAATTTGCCATTGTTGGTGAGGTTCAAAATATTCAAAGTAGTGTCTTATTTACGGATTCTCGATTGACTTTGCATGTGTCAGTCAAGCGTGTTTTAAAAGGAATGGTGAAGTCTGATTTTGTTGAGATTGAAATATCAAATTACTTTTTTTCTAACTACAGCTTAGAAAATGGTTTCCTATCATTCTTATTTTTCTTTAATGAGTCTTACGAAGACAGTACAGTGTATTATTTATCCTCTCCGTGCTGTTGGTTCATATTGAGTGAGACAAATCAGTCTTTGCTTTATAAAACAGTTGATTTGATTTCTATCCATGAATCTAAAAGAGGTCGCGCTAGAATGAATGCAATTGTAGATTGGAGTTTAGGATGTCTCGAAGAAACAGGTATGGTCAGAGCTCAAGGAATGTTGTTATTTTTTACCACTGGTCCTTTCTTTTATTATCACGATCAAAAAGAGCGGTACTGTCGCAAATTCAAATACGTTCTAAAGCCGCATCAACGAAAAACACTTGTAGAGTACTTTTTAACCAAGGAAACTTTATTATGGGGAGATATTAAAATATTGCCATTGATAAAAAGAGGCCACAAAAAAGCAATTTATTCCAAGATGGTTGAGTCATTAAAATCTTATGACGATGCCAACTATCCTTGGATGCTTGAAATGAATCTTATGCATGAAATTGTAAGCTTGAACAATGATGAAAGGCTAATAGAAATTTTACATCAAATTGAAACAGTGGGGATATATTCATGTTCAGAGGAGTTAAAGAAATTAACCAAGCTGTTTATTAGTAATATGTAAAGTACCGTTTTAAGTTTGGATGATTCAAACCAAAAAAAAGGCCAGGTGATTTACCTGGCCTTTTTTTATCTGTATGTCTTATTATATTTCAAACGGATTAGAGAATGCTGGGTTTGTTATAAAGTCTTCATCTGTTAGTGTGTGTAAAAATGCTTCCAAAGCATCAAGTTCCAAAGATGATAAGTTCATCTTTATAGGATGACCATCTTGTTGAAGTTTAAAATCTAGGTTAGGGTGGGCTTGTATTCCTGTGTTGTAAAATTCAAGAACTTCTCTAAGTGTTTCGTATCTACCATCATGCATATATGGAGCAGTCAATGTAATATTTCTAAGCGATGGAATTTTAAATTCTCCACCAAATCCATCTTCTCTTCCTTCATCTGCATAATCAAGATCCAAGCCAATATTTGTAGTTCCTCTTGAAGGATTATAGTATTGGTCAACTGCATCTGGAGCAGCAAAATTTGCTCCTGTATGGCAACTGCCGCAGAGCGCTTTATCGCTATAGAAAATAGCCATTCCTAATTTCTCCAAAGAAGAGAATTCTTCAAAGTCATTTTGAAGTGCTCTGTCATATGTAGAATTGGTTGAAGTAATTGAAGCCAAAAATTCAGAAATTGCTTGACTGAACTGTTGCTCTGTGATTGTTTCAGTACCAAAAGCTTTCTTAAATAACTCTGGATAATAAGATACATTTCTCAATTTATTCATCAATTCAGGAAGATCTTCAATCCCCATTTCAATGTGATTTGTGATCGGTTCACCAATCAGATCTTGTAATGTTCTTTGTCTTGAATCCCAAAAGAAGTTGTTGCCCAAAGCAAGGTTTTGGAATGAAAGAGAATTTCTTGTGGTTCTCTCACCGCCGAAGCCTGTACTGAATTCATCTCCATCAGAAAATGCTTTAGATTGAATATGGCAACTTGCACATGCGGTTGCATTGTTTTTGGAAAGTTTGCCATCGTAGAATAAAACTCTACCCAATGTTGCTATGTCATTGTTTGTAACTTCTTGTGTTATGGACTGCCCAATATTGGTCCCGACAGTACCTACCGCAAATTGGGTAGAAAAGGAGTTGACCAAATCCATGTCAGGCATACTGATATCATTAACTACCTTACTAGTAGATACATAATCGTATGCTTGTGCTGGAAGAAGAGGAACTGCAGAATGCTCAGAAACAAAGACTGTAGGCTCTCTATCACAAGAGGCTAATAGGAAAAGTGATATAATTCCCACTAAAATTGTCCAATAAATAGATTTCATAATAACTAATTTGTTAACGTTGTTCTTGAATCGTTGTATAAGATATAGTAATAAAACGATAAATGCTGCTAAAGCGTTGGTGATTTACCGGTTATATATTCATTTTAACGCAAATATTTAGACAATATTAGTAATTGGCCTAGTTATTCACTTACAAAACGATATTTTAGATTTAAGGCCACGGGTGGAACCACAATTATATGGACCGCATTGGTTCCTAGTCCTAAAAACAACAATACTTCAGCATTGATGCGTACGCGGTCACTCAACTCATAGCCAGGAGCAAAGCCAATACCCAATCCTAGACCAGAAGTTCCTTCACCATTAACCCCTGGAATATTTAATCCATTTACATATCCCATCCCCATTACGCTGGATTCATAAATCCAATTATTGTATACTCTTTTTCTTTTTGTAAATCCAACGCCCAAAGCAAGGTGGCCAAAATTGCCTGATCCAAAAAAAGTATCTTCGGCTCCGACACTTCCTCCAAGACTTACTCTAAAAAAAGTATTGGTTCTTCCGCTTAACCATGTCACACCAAATGGTCCAGAAGCAAAACCGTTGCTTGCAAATGGAACAAATTGTGAAACCAAGCCAGACATGTTTAGGCCTATTTCTTTTTTCTTTTGTGTGTAGTCAATTTCTTCTTGTGCTTGAATTCCTATAAAGCAGAAACATAATAGGATAACAGCAGTGATTGTGTTCAATTTCTTCATTAAAACTTAAGATTTATATATAAAGAAATTGGTGTTTCGAGTTCGGCTCTTACACTGTCTGTTGTTACAGAGGAGATGGTCACGCCTCCATTTATCTCTGAGGTCGTAGCTGTCTCGAAAAAGCCTGTTATATTGGTTTCTGTGTGTAATCTAACTCTGTCATTAATGGAATAACTGATTCCCATAAAAGGACCTCCTCCAAAGCGAGTAATGTCTTTTGTTAAGTCGGACGAACTAAAGTTGGAAGTAGAAACGCTTTCTTGGATCAAACCACCAAAAACATCCAAACCATAGTAAAATGATAGTTTGTACCTCAAATCAACCTTTCTTTCAAGTCCTACCTTAAGCACACCGACTTTTTCTTCTGTATTTCTATTGGTGAAAGTGGTCGCATCAAAGAAACTATCAGATTTAAAATTTGCTCCGAGTCCCACTCTAAAAGCAAAGCGATCTCTGTGAAATCTTAAAAGAAATGGAAAGTCTTGAGCGTCAATACCCGGTCCGTTACCTACAAACCGCGATAGTACAGTGGTTACATTAAAGCCAATTTCCAGACCTCTATAATCATTGGGATGAGAGGTTTCTTGGTCTAAAAATTCACCTAATCTTGTTTTTTCCTGCTTTTGTTGGCCAAAAACATTGGAAGAGAGTAAGATGAAGGAAATAAGTAATAGTTGTTTTATCATTTTGTTTATCGTTCGTACAATGAATAAACTAATTTAATCAAATTTTATTATTTAATATATGTTCTCTTTAGATTCAAGCAATTTGGTTCGACTGTCTATTGTAAGATGTATACAAATAGGATAATGAAAATTATCCTCAATCCAATCGTTCCGTCGAGTAAACCACCAAAAAACCAATCTCCTTTTTGTTCATTCGACAGTATGATCAGCATTGCGCACAATAAATAAGTAACCAACAGACCGAGAAACATTGGAGTAGTTATCCACATTTGCGCAAGCATAAATATGATCAAGATCAATCCAATTAATAAAAATAATATTGCAAGCAATCTGGATTTCTTTACGCCCAATTGATGGACCAGTGTCTTTACACCTATGCTACTATCCACCTCCAAATCTCTAATGTCGAAAGGTATTGTGATCGCTAAAAAGAACAATATTCTTTCAATTGCCATCCAAAATAATAACGTAGGGCGTGCATAATCGGTTGGTAAAAACAAGGTCAACCAAGTCCATACAAAAGCAATTAAAAATATCTTGATAAGAGGAAGATCTCTGAGTCTTTTCCTCGATTTTAAAACAGGTAAAACATATGCCAAGGTGAGTAGTCCTGGAATAAGCAGCAATTGCATTTTACTGAAAGGTAAATGAAGAAAGTAGTATCCCGATGCAATACTTGAAATAATGAAGTATATTAAAATATGCTGTTTATACTTCTTGATAAGCTTATACCGACCTTGATCTTCATAGGCTTTGACTTTAGACATTCCTACGAGCCTGTGAAGCGAATACACAGACATGGTAGAGAAAGTGATAAACAAAACTACATGAAGGTCTATAGGTAGCTGTAATAATAAATACGATTCCGTAGTAAGAAGCCCAGCACAGATGGCAATGTGTACACTGCTATAAATGTAAAAATGGCCAAATGCTTTTAGTAAATCCCACACATATTAAAAGTACTTAAAATTATGTCCTTTTTTGATCTTTAACAGTGTTTCGTATATCAGTTTAGATACATTCTCTACATCTTCAGCTGCTGCCATCTCTACAGTAGTATGCATATATTTCAGTGGCAATGAGATGAGTGCTGATGGGATTCCCCCAAGTGTATAAGCAAAAGCATCCGTATCTGTTCCTGTGCTTCTTGATGAAGCTGATCTTTGGAATGGGATCTTTTTCTTGGTTGCGGTATCTTCGATCAACTTAAGTAGGTTTCTCTGAACAGCAGGTGCATATGCCAATGAAGGTCCTTCCCCGCACTTGATTTCTCCAAGTTCTTTGGTTTTCAAAAGTGGGGTCGTGGTGTCATGTGTTACATCAGTAACTATGGCAACATCTGGTCTAAGTCTTGCGGCAATCATTTCCGCTCCTCTCAGTCCGATTTCTTCTTGAACTGCATTGATAACATATAATGTATAAGGTAGTTTCTTTTTATTCTTTTTAAGCATTCTTACCACTTCGGCAATACAGAATCCACCCATTTTATTGTCTAGAGCTTTGCCGTAGAAATATTTATCATTGAGCGTGTCAAATTCATCTACAAAAGTAATGACACAACCTACATGAATTCCTTTGGCTAGCACTTCGTCTTTGTCTTTCGCCCCAACATCAATAAAAATATTACCAACTTTAGGTGTAGGGTCGTTTTCTTTTTTACTTCTTGTGTGAATAGCTGGCCAACCAAAAACTCCTTTTACTGGACCTTTTTTGGTGTGGATATGAACTCTTTTGGCCGGAGCGATCATGTGGTCAGATCCACCATTTCTTATTACACTGATGTAACCGCTATCAGAAATGTAATTGACATACCATGCGATCTCATCAGCATGAGCTTCGATGGCGACACTATAATCCTTTCCTGGATTGATTACTCCGTATGCAGTTCCGTAATCATCTATGTGAACTTCATCTACAAATGGTTTTATATAATCCAACCAAATTTTCTGCCCTGAGGATTCGTATCCTGTTGGTGCAGCATTGTTCATATAGTTGTATAAAAACTCCTTTGAATTCTTTGTTAAAAACTTCATTGATTTCTGTTAATTATTTTTCCAATTTTCTGGATCGTTTTTCCACTGTTTAAGTAATTCCAGTTGGTTGCTTTCTAGGTAGCCCATTTTGACAGCCTCATCAAGCATTATATCGTAATTAGATAGTGACACAAATGTACATTTTTTTGATTCAAATGCCTTTATAGCTCTAGGAAATCCATAGTTAAATATTGAAAGCACAGTATCACACTGTCCGCCTGCTTCTCGGATAGCATCGACCGCCTTTAAGCTACTCATTCCAGTTGATATAAGATCTTCTATCAGAATGACTTTGGATCCTTCGGGAAGCAATCCTTCGATCATGTTTTGTCTGCCATGCGCCTTAGGCTTACTTCTAACATAAATATATGGTTTTTCAGTTTTGTCGGCGATCAGTGCTCCATGTGGAATTCCTGCTGTGGCTATTCCTCCAATAATGTCATATTCTAAGGTGTTTATTACTTCTACAAATGCATTTACAACATGTGTACGTATTTCAGGAAAGGAAAGTGTTAATCTATTATCGCAATAAATTGGTGACTTAATTCCACTTGCCCAAGTAAAAGGCTTTTGTGGACTGAGTTTTATTGCATTTATTTGCAGTAAATTACGTGCGATTTGGTTGGCACTATCATTCATGAAAAATTCGTTTTAATTTTAAGTCGGCAATGTACAAAATTTACATCAATGAAAAACCTTTGATCCTGACTGATTCCATTTCAGTTCTGGATTCTTGGTATACCGAGAAAAAGACTATTGTTGTTCAATATCTAAATAAAACGAAGCAACTTTTGCAGTATGTTGATATGCTTTCTAAGTCCAATAAAGTAGACCGTGTCATTATTCATCACCCTAAGAAAAAAGTACTCCGAGATGATTTTTTTAGCTTGGTCAATATAGTCGTTGCCGGAGGAGGACTGGTATTCAATGAAGACAAGAAATTGCTGGCCATTTTCAGAAGAGGCAATTGGGATTTGCCAAAAGGCAAGATAGAGAAAGATGAAGGGAAACGCCTTGGTGCGATGAGAGAAGTAATGGAAGAAACGGGTGTTGGAAATGTAAGTATCGTAAAAAAGATCGGGAAGACCTACCACCTTTTTAATAACAAAAAGAGCAAACGAGCACTAAAACTTACCCATTGGTATGAAATGAAAACCAGTCACAGCTCCAAATTGATTCCTCAATTAGAAGAAGATATTGAAAAGGCAGAGTGGGTTGACCCAAATAAATTTATTAAAAATTATTCCCCGATGTTCAACAATATTTCTGATATCATAGATTGTTACTTTCAAGATTGTGTTGAAAAATAATTAAAGGGGTTAATCCTCAAAAGATGCAATGCTTTGTCTTTCTCTATTGACAACAAGTCTAGTAATATCAGGACGACTATAATGTCCCACTGGATCAAAGTTATGTCTTTCCTCAAGTACTTTTTGAAAGTCTATTTCCGCCGTGATTAATCCTTCCGTATTGGTAGTTGGAGGGACGATCCACTGTCCATCTGGTCCGGCAATGCAAGATCCTCCATTTGCCATAAATTCTTTTTCGTACTTGATTAGTTCTTCATAATGCGGTGTATCCTCTGGGATGTCTGAAGTCCTCATAGTGCTGCATACTGAGACTACAAATGTTCTTCCCTCCATAGCAATAAATCTAGTAATATCTACCGTGTTATATTCATTGCCCGGCCATACTGCAATGTGTAGGTTCTCTCCTTGGGCATAAAGACTTGTACGTGATAAAGGCATCCAGTTTTCCCAACAATTTAATCCACCAACTGTAAACTTTTTGAGAGGATGGACTTGAAGCCCGTGGCCATCTCCTGGAGACCAAGTCAGCCTTTCTTCATAAGTAGGTTGTAGCTTTCTGTGTACAGATTGAATTTCACCTTCTTTATCAATATAAACAAGAGAGCAATATAGACTATGTCCACCTCTATCTTCTGCTCGTTCGATAGTGCCTAGATAAATAGCAACATTATTTTTTCTAGCGCTTGCGCAAATATTTTTTAGATCTCCTTTTTCAATCTGCACTGAGTTTTCAATATAATGGGCTTGTATCTTTTTATGAAAAGTTGAATTAAATTCAGCCCCGTTGGTGTATGACAACCAAAAAGGATAACCGGGTAAAAGTCCTTCTCCAAAAACCACCAGATCGCAATTTTTGGTTCCTGCTTCGTTAATGTAACGAATGATTTTTTCTATGGTCTTTTGTTTGTTTAACCAAACTGGACTTATTTGCGCAAGCGCAATTTTAAGTGTATTATCTTGATTCATAGTTAAATGTACAAATAGCAATAGATAATTTATAACGAAAGATCAGAAGGGTCGGCTTCAGATATAGCCATTGGGATCATTTGTTTGATGGCAATTCTTTGAGCTTTATTACACGACGAGAAGGATTTTTGATACAAGATTTGTGCTTGCTCATTTCTAAGTTCATTGTATGCTTTTTTGATTTCATTGTATACTGAAATATATATTTCATAGTGTGTACCTCTGTCGTTTTGCAAAGAGATAACTGCTTTGTTAGGGGCAGAAGCAAATGTCGGATCACCTCCAGGATTGGCTATAAATTTCTTTAGGAAATCTGATAAATCGCTAGGTACCATCGATTTTCCTCTTACCAAAAGTTCATTTTCTTTGTTGACCAAGATGGTACATAGGTTTCTAGAAGGTGTCTTGACGGGCTGAGAAATGTCATCCAAAGGAGGAAGCAAGACCGAAATGCCTTTGTCAACATTGATGGTAGTGCTTACCAGGAAGAAAATGAGCAGTAGAAACCCAATATCTGCCATTGAGCCTGGGTTAATTTCATTTTTAAAGATTCGTCGTTGTTTCTTGATGTTCATGATAAGCGTTTTACTTATGATGAACCTTTGGTGATGTTTGGTGTATGACTAATCGTATATGTAAAGTGTGTTTTAATAGAATAAATGTACATTTCGATGCAATTGAATGTAACTTCAATTTATAAATGTGCGTTATAGCAATAACAAAATGAAAGAAGTGAAATTATTGGTTACTAAGTTAAGTTGCTTTTTGTTTATGATATTGGTGGTCTTCACTGGTGAAGTATCTGGACAAAGTCTGGAAGGAAATGTCATAAATGAACAAGCAGAACCAATCCCATTTGTAAATATTTATGTGAGACAACTTGGTAGCGGAACTACCACTGATGACAATGGATATTTTTTCCTGACGATGACTCCTGGTGAATATGACATTGTTATTTCATCCATTGGTTATGAAACGAAAAATGCAAAAGTTTTAATCGATGGTAATGAAACAATGAATTTTGAACTTTCAGGTTCTGACTATGAGCTGGAAGAGGTAACCATCAAAGCTTCTAAAAAAGATCCAGCATACGAGATTATCCAAAACGTGATTAAGAATAAGAAAAAGTATCAATCACAGATCGAAACATTCAAATGTGAGGTATATGTTAAGGCATTAGAGGAAATTGAAATCGATAAAAAAGAAAAGAAAGGAAAGGAGAAGAAAAAAGACAAAGAGAAAAATGATGTAGAAAAATTGTCTGATCCCAACTATGATCCATTTGCGGAAGCGGAAAGCAAGAAGGCAGCTGAAATGGCAAAAATCAATTTGCTTGAAATGCAGTTGACCCTTAATTTCCAAGCACCAGAAAATTATAAGGAAGAAAGAACAGCATACAAGGTGTATGGATCAAAAGACGGTTTGTACATTCCTAGATTTGCTGATGCAGATTTTGATTTTTATGACAACCTCGTCGTAATGAGAGAAATTACCGAAACTCCGATTGTATCACCTGTATCGCGTACGGCAATTATCTCTTATAAGTACAAATTGATGAGTAGCGAGCAGGAAGGTGATCAGCTCGTCCATAAAATCAGAGTAACTCCTAGGAAGAGCGGAAACAGTACAGTCAAAGGTTATATTTATGTCAATGATGAATTGTGGAATATCAATAGAATCGATGTTGATCTGAACAAAGGAAGCATGAAATTATTTGACGAATTGAATATTCAGCTCAAGTACTCTGAAATTGAAGAAGGTATATGGATTCCAACAGAGCAGCAATTGTCATATTTTACAAAAGTAGGTAAAAAGCAACGTTACGATGGTGTGACAACCTTGAGCTATTCAGATATTGAATTAAACTATGAGTTTCCTAAAAAATTTTTTGGTGCTGAGGTTTCTTCAATCACCCAAGAAGCTTATGATAGAGATTCAACCTACTGGAATAACAATCGGCCAGTCGCGCTTACGCAAAAGGAAACCAAGTTGGTTCTCTATAAGGATAGTTTAGAGACGATTTACAACAGTAAAGAATATAAGGATTCCATTCAAGCGGATTTTAATAAGGTGGAATTGATGGAGATTTTTTGGGAAGGAATGGGATGGAGTAATCATGAGAAAAAGCAAACCATTTTTGTTACATCGCTTCCGCAAATGATCAATTTTGATATTGTTGGTGGGTTCAGATTTGGGCCCTGGACTCAGTATTTTAGAAGATTTGAAAATGGACAAACCTACCGTACTTCCAATAACTTTAGTATCGGACAAAAGAATCAAGATGTAACAGGTCGAACATATCATAACTTTAGGTATGATCCATTCAAATTGGCAGATATCAATGTTGTTTTTGATAGATCCTACCGGACTATCAATCCAGATGACGCTATATTAAATTACTTGCGGTCTGTAAATTATTATCAAAGAACCAATGTGGGGATAGGGCATAGGCGAGAGTTTTTTAATGGATTTTATCTATTTACAGGTGCCGACTGGAGTAATCGTTCTGATATTGATCATTTGGATCAGATTACTTTTTTTGATGAATTATTTGAGTCAGGCGAACCAATTGATTTTCAAGAATACAATACTTTTATTACCAATATTAGATTGAGTTATACTCCATTCCAAAAATATAGTAGAGAGAAAGATCGGAAAGTAATATTAGGAAGTAAGTGGCCAACATTTGAATTTCAATATCAGAAGGGGTGGAAAGATGTATTAACGAGTGCAGTTGACTTTGATTATCTGCAATTTGAAATATATCAGGATATCATTTTGGGAGTTTTTGGTAATTCAAAATACACAATAAAGGTAGGAGATTTTACTAATACAAAAGAATTACCATTCCTAGATATCAAACGTTTTAGGCAGTCTGATCCTCTTATATTTTTAGAGCCTTTGGATTATTTTCAAGTACTAGACACGAGTCTTGTAACAAGCTCACCGTTTGTTGAATTTCACTATATACATCATTTTAATGGAGCATTGGTTAATAATATTCCATTGGTTAAGAAAACCCGCATTGGAGTTGTAGCTGGTGGTGGATTCTTGATTGAAAGTGAAAATGATTATCGACACCAAGAGATATTTCTTGGCTTAGACAGAATATTTAAATTAGGGCCAAGGAGAAGATTGCGGTTGGGTCTTTATGGAATTGTTGGTAAATCTAATTTTACACAACTGCAGACAGAATATAAGTTTTCAATCGATATAATTGATACATGGAAAAAAGACTGGAGTTTTTAAAACACCAGTCTTTTTTCGTTTTCTTCTTGTCAATACTTAAAGTAAGTTGGATTTGCTTTATTCAATGGCAATGGCTGTTTTGGTACCTTGAGAAATGGCTCTTTTGGCATCAAGTTCCTTTGCCTCATCAGCTCCTCCAATAATCTTTGGTTGCAATCCGCTTTCTTTTAATTCGTCAAATAAGTTTGTTACACTGAGTTGTCCTGCACAAACAATAACATGATCAACTTCAAGGATTTTGTCATCGCCATTTACGCTAAGGTGTAACCCTTGGTCGTCGATTTTTTTGTATTCAACGGATGACAACATTTGTACTTTGTGATTCTTTAAGCTTTGCCTATGGATCCATCCAGTGGTCTTTCCTAAAGATTTTCCGTGTTTGCCAGGACTTCTTTTACAAAGGAATATTTCTCTGGTTGGGTGCATGGCTGCTTTTGGCTTGAGCGCTCCAGGATTGTTGTATTCCATGTCAACTCCCCATTCATCCATAAATTGAGGAATGTGCAAGGAAGATCGTGAATCTCCTTCGAGTAAAAATTCTGCTACATCAAAACCAATACCTCCTGCTCCGATAATTGCCACTTTATCACCAGCAACCCTTTCTTTTCTCAATAATTGATCATACATGATTACTTTGTTGTGATCAATTCCATTTAATGCTGGTCTTCGGGGTGTTACGCCAGTTGCAATGATTATCTCATCGAATTTACCTTCTTTTAAGAAAGGTCCATTCACTTTTTTACCAAGATGAAGGTTTACTCTGTGTTTTTCAATTTGACTGTAGTAGTATCTAATGGTTTCTTCAAATTCCTCTTTGCCAGGAATCTCTTTGGCTAAATTGAATTGACCTCCAATTTGATTTTGCGCCTCAAAAAGATGTACTTCATGACCAGCTTCTGCAGCAGTAATAGAACAAGCCAATCCTGCGGGTCCTGCACCTACAACTGCCACTTTTTTGCTTGTGTTGGTAGGCAAAATGTTGATTTCGGTTTCATGACAAGCTCTTGGGTTTACCAAACAGCTGCATATTTTTAGTTCAAAAGTATGATCAAGACAAGCTTGGTTGCAGCCGATACATGTATTGATTTCATCAAACTTAAGCTCCTTTGATTTTTTTACGATTTCGGCATCGGCAAGAAATGGTCTTGCCATTGAAACCATGTCTGCATGATTGTCAGCAAGAATGTTTTCTGCCTTGTGTGGCGTGTTGATCCTGTTGACTGCGATCAATGGAATAGATACTTTTCCCATTAATTTTTTTGTCACCCAACTAAATCCACCTCTAGGCACCATGGTGGCAATGGTAGGTACTCTAGCTTCATGCCATCCGATGCCTGTGTTGATCATTGTTGCTCCAGATTCTTCGATTTTTTGTGCAAGTAATTCAACCTCTTCCCAGGAGCTTCCATCTTCAACAAGATCAAGCATAGATAAGCGATATATGACAATAAATTCTTCACCCACCGCTTTTCTTATTCCTTTTACGATTTCTAAAGGAAATTTCATTCTGTTTTCATAGCTACCTCCCCAATCGTCTGTTCGTTTGTTGGTGTGTTTGGCCAGGAATTGATTGATCAAGTAACCTTCAGAACCCATAACTTCTACGCCATCGTATCCAGCTTCTTTGGAAAGCAATGCACAGTTTATATAATCTTGGATGGTTTGCTTGATTTCATCATCGGTCAATTCCTTCGGTTTGAAAAAATTGATGGGTGCTTGAATAGGCGATGGGGCTACCAAATCTTTATGGTAGCCATATCTTCCCGTATGTAATATTTGTAAACATATTTTGCCACCATGTTTATGCACAGCGGATGTAATCAATTTGTGTTCTTCTGCTTCTTCCTTGTTGGTAAGCTTAGCTGCACCAGGACCAACACATGCAGCCAAGTTGGGTGCAATACCTCCAGTCACAATCAAAGCGACATCACCTGCTGCACGATCTTCATAAAACTTGGCTAAGCGCTCAAAACCATGCGGGGCTTCTTCTAAGCCTGTGTGCATAGAACCCATCAAGACTCTATTTTTTAATGTAGTAAAACCTAAGTCTAAGGGTTTGAAGAGATTTGGAAAAAGCGTGTGTTCTGACATCTAAAAGTTAAATTCTTTTTCTGTTGGAATGGTTAGGAATTCTTCGTGTTCAAATATTTTTGCAATACCTTCGATTCTAGACAATTCATATTTGTAGAAGAATTTCATAGTATGTATTTTACTTTCGTAAAATTCTGTGCTGTAGGTCAATTTATTATTGCTTAATGCATCTTGCGCAGTATTTGCCATTTTCAACCATTGCCATGCTATGACCAATGTAGAGAACATTTCCATAAATGGTGTTGCATCAGCCAAATATTTTTCAAATTCTCCTTTCATTGCAAAGCCAGAAATTTTTCCAAGGACAGATTCAATGGTTTTCATTCCTCCTGCCAATTGGTCTGCGAATTCTGATAAAGAGCCATGCGCTTTCGCTCTCTTTATTTCTTTGGTGAATTCGGCTACCAGTAATTGAACAGATTTTCCTCCATCCATAGGTATCTTTCTGCCCAATAAATCAAGAGATTGGATTCCTGTAGTCCCTTCATAGATAGACATGATTCTAACGTCTCTCAAATACTGCTGTAGTACAAAGTCCGTACAGAATCCATATCCACCTAAAATTTGAACTCCTTTGTCTACTGCTTCTTTTCCTTTTTCAGAAGGGTAAGTCTTAGCCACTGGAGTGATGAGTTCTAATAGTAAGTGTAGGTCTTTCTTTTCATCTGGACTTGCGCCTTCCATTTTATCGTGAATGGCAGCTGCTTCCTGGATAAGAGATAGAGATCCTTCCGAAACAGATTTTTGGAACATCAACATTCTTCTTACGTCTGCATGTTCAATAATTGCTACTGGATCGTTGCTAGAATCCTTCTTTCCACTTTCTTTTATTTTTCTTCCTTGTACTCTTTCCTTGGCATATTGTAATGAGGCATGATAAGCTGCAGTTGCGCAAGCGGTAGCATCTCTACCAACCGAAATTCTAGCTGTGTTCATCATTTGGAACATATACTTAAGTCCTCGATTTTCTTCTCCGACTAACCATCCTTGCGTAGTTCCTGTTTCTCCAAAGCCAAGATGTGTGGTGCAGTATCCTCGTTGTCCCATTTTCTGGAAATCGGCAATGGTTTCTACATTGTTAGAAACAAGACTTCCATCTTCTTCAATTTTAAGTTTTGGAACAACAAATAAAGAAATTCCTTTCGTGCCAGCAGGGGCTCCTTCTATTCTACCAATTAAAAGGTGAATAAAGTTTTCAGTAAATTCATGGTCTCCTCCTGAGATAAATATTTTTTGCCCTTTGATGTTATAACTACCGTCTTCATTTGCAGAAGCAGAAGTTGTAATGTCAGACAATGAACTACCAGCCTGTGGTTCTGTAAGACACATGGTTCCTGCCCACTGTCCAGTAATCATTTTTTCTATATATGTGTCTTTTAATTCTTGAGAAGCAAAAGTAGTAATCAGTTCAGCGGCACCCGTTGTTAATCCCGGGTAACCAGACATATTGTTATTGGCAGTAGAAACAATAGAGTAGGCTGAGTTGATGGCACAAGCAGGCATTTGCATGCCTCCATATTCTTCATCAAAGTGACCACCGATCAATCCCATTTCACCAAATTTGATCATCACTTCGCCAACGATCGGATGGACATGGATTTTTCCATCTTCAAAGTAAGCCGGTTTTTCGTCCATCTCTCTGAATACAGGATATAAAGCTTTGTCGCAGTAATCTTTCACTGAATCAAGAAAGATATTTATCATGTCAGAGTCTATGTCTTTAAAACGTTCCGCTTTTAATACATCTTCTAATTTGTGCACATCGTGCAATAAAAACTTTAAGGTTTCGAAGTTAAAATAATTGCTCATTTGTTGTTTGTTATATTGTTTATTATCTCTTGTGAATCATTATAAATTGTTCCGAGAATGCCTCCTAATTTGTAATTGTCAAAGCCACAAAAATACATGCCCGAAAATGTTCCTGATCCCTTCCAACTTTTTGGAAGATAATCTTTGTTAAATTGACTGTCAATGCCAGGAATTAGATTCTCTAGTTTGGCACGATAACCAGTCGCTAATATTATTCTATCATATGATTTAGTATCTCCATTGGAGTAGGTAATATTCAGCTCGTCGAATGAATCGATACCAGGTTGAACCTTTATTTTTCCTTCTTTAATTTTTTGTACTGTTCCGAGGTCAAGAACTGGTGTTTTTCCGGTCTCTTTAAGGTACTTAACGGCGGACTCTTTGGTCGTCCTAATTCCAAATTTACTCAAGTCACCTATCGCCCAATTTTTGGCAAATTTTCCAATAGTATCACCAATTCCAAATGGCAATTTTTCTAATGCTTTTGCTGATTTTTGAGAAGGTCTTCCGAAAAGATCTCTAGGTGCAATGTTTAAAACAGATCGCACAGAAATATCAGTCTCAATATTATTGTTTGCCAAATCTAATGCTATCTCAGCACCAGTGTTTCCCATCCCAATGATCAATACTTTTTTGTTGATAAATTCATCTGGATTTTTGTAAAATCTAGAATGTATAATGTTCGGATTTTCTTTGTGGAAACCTTTCCATTGGGGAATGTGAGGTACTCGATTAACTCCTGTGCAAAGAACAACGTGTGTAGACTTTATTTCTGCCTTGTTGGATTGAATGTGCCATTCTGTTCCATGCTTTGCAATGGATCGTATTTCAGTATTGAAATTTGGCTGAATGTTGAAATGCGTTTTATATTCCTCGAGGTATTGTACAACTTGATCTTTTGAAAGATATGTTGGGTAATTTTTTGAGATTGGAAAAAGTGGAAGACTCGAATACTTCCGTACCGTGTGAAGATGTAGTCGATCATAATGTCTATGCCACATCGGCGCAACTCGATCTTCTTTCTCGAGGATAGTGTATGCTAATTTATTATAACTACAAAGACCAGCGACTGCTAAACCAGCCGGTCCTGCTCCTATGATAGTAATATGTTTATCTGCAGTCATTATTTTTCCAAGATGGTTTTAACGCATTGTCGAGCAGTGATAACACACCCACTTAAAAAAGTACCTTCTAACGATTTGGTGCCATGAATTCCTCCACCTCCAAAACCTGCAGCTTCTCCGATCGCATATAACCCTGGAATTGCTTCATTACCTAACTCATTTTTTGTTAATACACGGCACAAAAGGTCGGTCTGGATTCCTCCCAAAGATTTTCTTGAAAGAATGAAGGATCTGATAGCAATAAATGGCCCTGCTTTTTGATCTGATATTTTTTGCATATTGCAAGTTCTTGTTCTGTCACCTCTCCATTTTCTAGCATTTTTAATGAGAGCCAATTGTGGGTCTTTATTAGGGTTTCCTTGATCAATGTTTTGATCATAGGCATTTACTGCCTGTTGGACATTTTTAAGTTCTACTTTTACCGGATTTTCTAAAGCATTCATTTTTTGAACCAGTTGATGAAGACTTTCAGCAACAACAATATCTTCACATTCAATGCAGACTTTATCAACAAGTTTTTTGTTTCCAAAAAGTATGTTTTTTAAAAAGCTTAAAAGCTTTTTATCTCTAATGGCTTCGTTGTGTTCCGAGCCTGAAATGGCAAATTCTTTTAAGGCAATTTTTCTATTCAATAAATGCCAAGAATACTTGAATTTTTGAGCAACAATTTTTTCAACCAAAAAACGCGTATCATAACTTCCTACCATTGGCTCCGGTCCAAATCTATTGCCGTAAGGATCAAGCCAAAGGGCGGATTTACATGGTACGAGACTGAGGCCGTGGTTTGGCTTTCTAGGTTTATAGTGCTTAATACCTTGGGCGTAATTCCATTGCTTTTCTAAGTTTACAACATTTCCATTTTGAAGGTCGATTGCGTCATGTAAATCTCCAATTGCAAATTTATGTGCACCATTTAGAATGGTATGAGGAGGTGTGCCTAATTTTTTATCCCAATGCTCTTTGACCTTTTGGATAGATCCATTTATTCCTCCTGTGGCGACAATGACGTGGTTGGCGCTTATTGTAAAAAGATGGTTATTGGTTTCATTTACGCCCGAGCAACCAGTGATTTTTTCCCCATCCGAATTTAGATTTTGCACTCTATGTTCACAAAGAATGGTGAGTAAGTTTTTGTTTTTGTGTTCAAGTAATTTCTTTTTGAAAACTTTGACTAATTCCCAACCAGTTCCCCAAATCATATGAAATCGAGGAACAGAATTTCCATCTTTATGCATCCCTCTTTCGGTCCAGTTGAGTACTTTAAAAAATTTAATTCCTTGAGACTGAAGCCATTCATAGCCTTCTGTTGTGCATGTTTGAATAAATTTATCCGCCCATTTCTTACCCCAGATCTCACTTTCGTCAAATTTTGCGTAGTTATACCAATCTTTTTTGGCGAGAGAAACAGAGTCGGTAATGCCGTTTTTACGTTGATGTTTGGTGTCGACAAAGAACATCCCACCGAATGCCCATTTTGCCAAACCACCTAAGGCAGATTCTTTGTCTCTATCAATCAAAACGACTTCCTTACCATGGTCTAAAAGACCAATGGCTGCAATGATTCCCGCTATTCCAGCGCCGATAACACAAATTTCAGTTGAGATGTTTGACAAGATATCCTTTTTCTATACTCAAAGTAAAGAAAATTTCACTAACATGGCTATTTGCTGAAGTAAAACTTAGTAGAAATGTATAAAATTTGATTCAAATATGAAATGAATAGAAAAGTAAGTGCTATCAAATGCCGCGACTTGATGGAAATTTAGGTGTGGGTATTTGACAAAACACTCTCTTCAAATTCATCAAAACGAACCTATACAACGGCTCTACATAGACTCTATTCTAAGTAAATTACTTTACAGATTTATGAATTTATATCTTGCTATGCCTGAGGGACTTACGTATTTTATGTAATTATATATAAATTTAATACTAATAAGTGAACGACTTATCTCGAAATCTAACTTAAATTTATCCAGTATTAAGAATCTGAAGCTGTAAATGCTAGCACAAATGTTCTACTCTTAGGGAGATTGAAATTTGGATATTTTCATTTTTTACCTCTAAGTAGCAAGTTCAAAGTCGACGTGTTGAGTAGTTACAGTAAGAAATCGACCTAATGAATAATTATAGTAACCTTTTGCATTTGTACTTATCCTCTTTCGCAATGGAGATAACTGACATTGAAATTTATTCTTTGAGCATTAAGAATCAATGTCTAAATGAAATAGTATCCACCGATGAAAGCTGTATCAATGCATAGTAATAAAATACAATTTCCAGGAGTTTGTCGGTGTTTTGCATTGATGTTTGTGTTGATCTTTTTAGTAAGTAATCAACTTTACAGCCAATGTAATACCACAGATTGTAGTGTTTGTAACGTGAGTGCCACGATTACTTCAATAACGGGCGGAACCATTATAAATGGAACAGCAAACATTTCTGGTTCGGTTACTGCGGGTTCGGGTGATGCCGATGAGCCACTAGAAATTATGGTTACAGATTGTGGTGTTTTATCAATTTCTGTAGAACTAGATTTTGATTGGGATCAAGGTCAAAATATAAATTGGATTCACGGTATATCATTTGCTGATTCCGGCGGATGGATCGCTGCTCAAGGCGCGATCATTCCACCTGATCCGGGATGGGTTTTTCAAAATACTATTACTGGTATTTGTTCAGGTAATACGTATGATGCTGGTTTTTATTGGGACCCAGTTGGTACGGATTGTGGTAACCAAGGTAATCTATCAAACTGGACTGGAACATCGTGCGAACAGCCACAGGAATGCGAAGATATGAGTACATTCCTTGTAGATGGGGATCCTTCAGACAACTGGGGTATAAATTGTGAGACAGATTGCCCAAGGTTTGGTTTTGATCTTGAGTATTGTCCAGATGCAGCAGGAACTTTGACTGAAGAAATTTCATTTTTTCTAACTGAAGATGGAGAAACTGGGGCATGGCGATTGGGAGCTGGATGTGTTTTTGGATTAAATTTTCCAATTACATTCCAAAGTGCTGGTGTACAAATTCCAGCTGAACAAACTATTTGTTACGGAGAGTGTGTTATTCTAGATGCTGGTGCTGGTTGTGGAAGTTATTTATGGTCAACAGGAGAAACTACGCAAACGATTGAAGTTTGCCCATTAGAGACTACAGAATATACGGTGTCGGTAAATCAAAATTTGGGTTGTGCGATTGACGCCTCAACAATTGTAAATGTAGAAATCTGTTGTGAAGCGGATGGAGGACAATTGTCTTCAACTTCTCCGGCATGTCCAGGAGACCTTATCACTTATTCTGTGTCTAATTTTCAGGATGATATGTTTTATGAAGAAATTTTATTTCTAGCAGATGATAGTGGTTTAATTCTTGAAATTGCATCAGGGACTTCAGGTATGTTTACTTCTGCAACATGCGGTACTTTCGATATTTACAGTTTCAGTTACCATGTTGCAGAGGATAATTTGGTACTACCTGCAGTTGGAATGAACATTTCTACACTAGATTGTTCAGTACTTTGTTGTGATTTGGTTTCAGCTGAAATAGAATTTGAAGATACAGTAGCACCGATCTTCCCAGGAGCTCCAATGGATATGACCATTGAATGTCTTAGCCTCTTGCCTGATCTCACAGATATTTCCTGGACAGATAATTGTTTGGGATCTGGAGTAGTCGGAGGAGTGGAAACTGCCATACCTGATGAATGTGATGGTGGACAGATTACTAGAATGTGGCAAGTTGTAGATGATTGTGGAAATATAGGCACGCATAGTCAAATAATAACCATAGAAGAACCTGATGGACCAACAATAAATTGTCCTGGTCCAGCTACTGTTGGATGCTTTTCTGAAATTGTACCTGGTGCGACAACTACAACAACATCCTGTAGTTTTGGTAGCACAGTAACAAACAGTGTTCCTGCTCTTTTAAGTGGTACCGCAATGTGTGATGGTGCAGTTTACCAAATAACATATTTTGTTACTGATGATTGTGGACAAACAGCAAGTTGTACGCAAAATTTTACCATCAATATGACTGGACCGACAATTACTTGTCCAGGAAATCAAATTGTTAATTGCTTTGACGATATCTCAGTTGGTACACCAACAACAACTACTACTTGTGGAGTTGGATCTACGATTACCACAAGTGGACCTACACTGGCGAATGGAATTGATGAGTGTGATGGAGCTGTATATGAAATTGAATATACTGTTACGGACGATTGTGGAGCATCAGCAAGTTGCATTCAAATGTTTACGCTTAACGTAGAGCCACCAACCATTGTGTGTCCACCAAATCTTTTTGTTGAATGTCTGTCTGATATTGTTGTTGGAACTCCAAGTATTTCAACTGATTGTGGCATGGTAGGGAGTGTTACAACCACAGGTCCAACATTGGCAAGCGGCACTGCAGAATGCGATGGTGCGGTTTATGAAATTGAATATACAGTTACAGATGAATGCGGGGAAACAGCAAGTTGTACGCAAAGTTTTACTTTAATCGTTACAGCTCCAACCATTTCTTGCCCAGCGGATCAAACCGTTGAATGTTTGTCAGATGTCGTTGGAGGGACTCCTATATCCTCAGTTGCATGTGGATTAACAAGTACAGTATCTTCTCAAGGAGTCTTGATTAGTGGTACAAATGGGTGTGATGGGGCAATCTATGAAGTAGTATTTACCGTCACAGATGAATGTGGTTCAACAGGAACTTGTGCTCAGCAATTTACACTGGATGTCCCTGAGCCAACAATAACATGTCCGGCGAATGTAACAGTTGATTGCTTTTCTGATATAGTTGCAGGAACACCAAGTACCAATGTTGCATGCGGTTTAGATGAAAACCTTACGACCACAGGTCCGACACTTGTAAGTGGAGTAAATGAATGCGACGATGCAATCTATGAAATAATATATACCGTAACAGATGATTGCGGAGAAACAGCTAGTTGCACACAAACTTTTACGTTAAATGTTGCAGCTCCTACGATCACTTGTCCAGCAGATGAAACGGTTCAATGTTTGTCAGATGTGGTTGGTGGAACTCCAGTATCAACTGTTGCTTGTGGATTAACAAGTACAGTATCCTCTCAAGGAATTTTAATTAGTGGAACAAATGGTTGTGATGGAGCAATATATGAAGTTGTATTTACAGTAACTGATGAATGTGGAGCTACTGGTAGCTGCGCTCAGCAGTTTACATTGGATGTTCCTCCTCCTACAATTTCATGTCCAGGAGCTCAAATAGTTGAATGTACTTCTGATATAGTGGTTGGTGTGCCTATAACTTCTATTTCATGTGGTTTGGATGAAAACTTAACAACAGTAGGACCAACTTTGATGAGTGGAACAGCAGATTGTGATGGAGCAATATATGAGGTCGTATACACAGTAACTGACGATTGCGGTCAATCTGCTAGTTGTACTCAAACATTTACATTAGATGTTCCGCCACCTACCATAGTTTGCCCTGGAAATCAAATTGTCAATTGCTTTGAAGATATTGTAGAGGGAGTGCCGACAACAACTGTTTCGTGTGGACAAGGAGAAGATATTACAACCTCAGGACCAACCTTAGTAAACGGTGCAGCAAACTGCGATGGTGCTGTTTATCAAATACAATACACAGTAACAGATGACTGTGGAGCAACAGCTAGTTGTACTCAATCATTTACTTTAAGTGTAGAGCCTCCAGCGATAGATTGTCCAGCAAATCAAATTGTTGATTGTTTCTCTGATATTGCAGCAGGAACTCCAGCAACGACTGTAGCATGTAGCTTGGGGTCTTCGATATCAACATCAGGTCCAGTCTTGGTAAGTGGATTGGCAGAGTGTGATGGGGCAGTCTATCAAATTACATATACGGTAGCAGATGATTGCGGAGGATCTGCAAGTTGTGTTCAAACATTTACATTAAATGTAGCACCTCCAACCATTTCATGTCCGGCTAATTTGGTAGTAGATTGCTTCTCTGATATTATAGAAGGAAGCCCCACGACAACAGTATCTTGTGGCTTATCTAGCACGATGTCAACTTCTGGCCCAACTTTATTAAGCGGCTCACCAGAATGTGATGGTGCGGTTTATGAAATTATATATACAATAACCGATGAATGTGGGCAATCAGCAAGTTGTTCACAAAACTTCACGTTAAATGTTGCAGCTCCTACTATTTCATGCCCTGCCGATCAAACAGTTGAATGTTTGTCTGATGTTGTAGGTGGAACTCCAGTATCGACGGTTGCATGTGGATTAACCAGCACCGTATCTTCTCAAGGAGTTTTAATAAGTGGAACGAATGGATGTGACGGAGCAGTCTATGAAGTCGTATTTACAGTTACAGATGAATGTGGAGCAACAGGAAGTTGTGCCCAACAATTTACTCTAGATGTACCTGAACCAACGATAACTTGTCCTGCAGATCAAACAGTGGATTGCTTTTCAGATATACAAGAAGGAACGGCAACCACGAATGTTGCATGCGGTCTAGATGAAAATGTTTCGACCACAGGTCCAACTTTAGTAAATGGAGTAGCTGAATGTGATAATGCAGTTTATGAAATAATTTATACGGTAACAGATGATTGTGGCGAAACAGCGAGTTGTACACAAACTTTTACATTGAATGTAGCAGCTCCAACAATTACTTGTCCAGCAGATGAAACAGTGCAATGTTTGTCAGATGTTGTAGGGGGAACGCCAGTTTCCACAGTTGCCTGTGGATTAACAAGTACAGTATCTTCACAAGGGGTTTTAATCAGTGGAACCAATGGCTGTGATGGAGCTGTTTATGAAGTTATATTTACCGTGACCGATGAATGTGGAGCAACAGGAAGTTGTGCCCAACAGTTTACACTAGATGTTTCGCCTCCAACAATCTCTTGTCCTGGAGCTCAAATAGTAGAATGTACAGCAGATATAGAAATAGGTGTGCCAGTTACAAGTATTTCATGTGGATTGAGTGAAAATGTGACAACGACAGGCCCTACTTTGATTAGTGGAACTGCAGATTGTGACGGGGCTGTATATGAGATAATTTATACGGTTACAGATGATTGTGGTCAATCAGCAAGTTGTGGACAAACTTTCACATTGGATATGCCACCACCTACAATAGTTTGCCCAAGCAATCAAGTAGTTGATTGCTTTTCAGATATAGCTGTGGGAGTTCCTACAACCACAGTTTCATGTGGTCAAGGAGAAGAGATCACAACATTAGGTCCAACTTTAGTAAGTGGTGTTGCAGAATGTGATAATGCAGTCTATGAAATAGAATACACGGTAACAGATGATTGCGGAGCAACAGCTAGTTGTGTTCAAACATTTACATTAAATGTAGCGCCTCCAACTATTACATGTCCTGGTAATATGATAGTTGATTGTTTCTCTGATATAATAGCAGGAACGCCAACCACCACTACAGCATGCGGTCTAGGGTCTTCAGTTTCTACAATAGGTCCTACTTTAGTAAGTGGAACTGAAGAATGTAATGGAGCAATTTATGAAATAGAATATACCGTAACTGATGATTGCGGTGTTACTGCAAGTTGCGTTCAAAGTTTTACTTTGAATGTTGCAGCACCTACTATCACTTGTCCACCTGATCAAACAGTAGCTTGTTTGTCAGACGTTGTTGGGGGAACTCCAACGTCCACGGTAGCCTGTGGATTGACCAGTACGGTATCATCTCAAGGAGTATTAATAAGTGGAACGAATGGATGTGACGGAGCAGTCTATGAAGTCGTATTTACAGTGACAGATGAATGTGGTGCAACGGGGAGTTGTGCTCAACAATTTACTCTAGATGTCGCCCCTCCAACCATTGTTTGTCCTGTCGATGAAACAGTTGCATGTTTGGCAGATATCATGGAAGGTACTCCGGTTACGACCATTGCTTGTGGGTTAGGTGAAACAATCTCAACTACAGGACCTACTTTGGTTTCAGGAGTTGACGGTTGTGATGAAGCTATTTATGAAATAGAATATACAGTTACAGATGATTGCGGAGAGAGTGCTAGTTGCATTCAAACATTTACTTTGGATACGGCGCCACCTACCATAAATTGTCCGGCTGATGCTACAGTATCATGCTTCTCAGATATTTTAATAGGAGCACCAACCACCAATACAACTTGTGGGGCTGGAACAAACATAACTACTACTGGTCCTACCTTGGTTTCAGGAACCGCAGAATGTAACGGTGCCATTTATGAAATTGTATATACGGTAACTGATGATTGCGGACAATCATCTAGCTGTACACAGAATTATACATTGATGGTCGATGCGCCAACTATTACTTGTTTGCCTGACGTCACTGTAGAATGTGAATCTGATGTTGTCGCAGGAACACCAATGACTACAGTTGCATGTGGTCTAACTAGCATTGTTACTTCTCAAGGCAGCTTGGTAAGCGGAACTGCAGGTTGTGATGGAGCTGTTTATGAAATTGTATTTACAGTTACGGATCAATGTGGTGTTTCAGCAAGTTGCGCTCAGTCATTTACTCTCGATGTACCAGAACCTACAATTGTTTGTCCAGCAGACGTTACCATAGAATGTGTTTCAGACATTGGAACAGGAAGTCCAACAGTAACATCAGG
>CALFDU010000107.1 GCA_937950315.1 uncultured Saprospiraceae bacterium
TCAAAGCAACATTCAGCAGAAAGTCCTTCATCATCTGTCACTACATAACACACTTCAGAAATTCCTAAATTAAATACAACGCCTTCTGCACTATCAGAACCAGTTGCAGAAGTTGCACCTGTCACTGTATATACTACGTCATTCTCACAATTATCACTTGTCACTGGTGCAATTGAATCATCAGATGTCCAACTACATGTTCCTGATTCAGCACATACGACTACAGCATTGCTTGGACAAGCGACACTAGGTACTTGAACATCAGCTACCGTAATTGTAAACTGACATCTTCCCAATCTATTACAATCATCCCTTGCATCAAATCTTATGATCGTCGTTCCAACTGGAAATGTCGACCCAGAAGCAAGACCCAAAGTCTGTGTAACGGTCAACTCTTCATCACAAGCATCAAAAAAGGTAGGTGTAGAAAAAATAACATTCGAACTACAATTATCTACATCCACATTGACAGTCATATCTGATGGACAATTAACAGGAACCGGATTAACTCTATCTCTCACTAGTATAAACCTAGTACACGAATTTGTGTTTCCACACTCATCAGTAACCGTAAATACTACTCTTTCATTTACGACGCAACCGTCTGGTAGATCTCCATCAAAATTGTGTGTAACTGAAACATCGTGACAAACATCTCCTCCTAAAGTAGCAAGTGCATTGTCCAACCAAGAAGTAATGATGGTCGGATTATCCGGGTCTCCACATTCGAGAGACAAAGATGCTGGGCAACCCGACACTTGGGGCCTATTGGTATCATCAATCGTAAAATTAAAGAATCCAGTCGTCTGATTTCCGCACTCATCTGTTGCTGTAAACAAAAACACAGAAGTACCAGTGGAGCCACAGGAAGGAATAAAACCTGTCTGCTCATATACAATTTCAACCATTGCATTATCTGAGCATCGATCAGAGGCACTTGCATTATCTAAAGTATTTGCTAAAGTAGTTTGATTCGTTCCTTGGTTGCAATTGACTGTTCTATCCGCCGGAATATTTAAAATCGGTGGTGTTGTATCAATAGTTTCAAAAAATGCAATGGCCGTTGCTGTATTTCCACAATCATCTGTGACAGTAAACATCCACTCCTGAATATTGGTGTGTCCACAACCATCCACTGTATTGACTAGCGCAGAAGACCATGCGACATTTGCATCACAATCATCTTCAGCCATTCCTCCACCAAAACTATTTCTCCAAATATTTCTTTCTCCAATTGCACCATTAGCATTTACACACTCTCCTTGTGCATCTTGAGGTTTCATTAAGAAAGTAGGAGGAGTTGTATCTTCTACAAATATGGTCGCCTGACAAGTCACTCTATTTCCGCATAAATCATCAGCTGTGAAAGTTACTACTCTACTACCTGTTTGACCACAACCGCCAGCATATGAGTCCACAAAATTATTGGTAATCAAAACATCGTCTTCACAACTGTCTGTTGCACTTACCCCATTTAGCCACAACTGAATAATAGCATCATTGTTTGCCGCTCCACACTCAATGGTAAGATCTTCAGGACAATCTATGATTGGATCAACTGAATCTATTACATTTATTGTTGCAGTACATCTTTCCATATTACCACATACGTCAGTGGCAACAAAAACCACTTCTTGACTTCCTTTGAATGTATTAACTGAGGTGAAATTATTCGTCACACTTTGTATTCCACAAAAATCAGTAGCAGTAACCGTTGTGAGCCAATCAGCAGCAAGCGCTTCATTATTGGAATCACCACATTCCAAATTAAGATCTATAGGACATGTCAAGGTAGGGACCGTGTTGTCTTCTACCGTTATGTTAACGACACATACACTTGTCGAAGGAACTTCATCAGTTGCAAAGTAGGTGATTTCAGAAACCCCTTTGTTAAATATCCCATCTGCTGCGCCACTTCCATTTCTGGTTGTAGCTCCTGTAATGGTATAGTCCAAAAGAATATCTTCAAGATCCGTACAATCATCAAAAAGTATGGTCGGCTCAATACCAGTAACTATTGCGATACAACCAGCATTGTTTACTTCGACTGTCTGGTCTTCAGGGCACTCTATGGTAGGTGGAACACAATCGATGAAACTATCGGTAAACGAAACCGGATAAAGTGCTCCACATGCTTCGTCAAAAATAAAGGAATCCGATCCTATAATAGATTGGACCTCTATGGTAAGGTTTTCAAAACAATTTGGTGGAGTAAAATCCCAATATGCCCAATCGTCGTAAACATTCGCTCGGCCAGGACAAGATGAAACCACATTCAATGGTCCTTTACAATCTGGAAGATTCCCAACTTCGGTATCGAATACCACTCCTGTAGGATCTGTCATAAAGGTAGATGTGATACCTGTTGAGCTATCTGTAACATTGATAACTACAATGGCATCAGACATCTGAGGAACCGTAAGATTCCCATGCCAGTGCTCAATATAAACTCGAATGTTTCCTCCTGTAGTAACACAATAACCAACTTGGGTTCCGTGTGCTGAAAGAAAATGTGACATCGTGACCAATGCGATGACCATGATTCCCCTAAATGAACACATATTCATTCGTGGACATAAGTGTCCTTCGTTGCTGTACATACCGATTAGTATTTATTATAAACTCCATCGGTTGTTGGGAAACAAATGTGGGGTGTTTAGCTCTAAAAGAACTTTAGGCTATTATCTATCATGTAGGTTGGTTGGTCAACTCCTTAACAAGTTGAGAAGACAAAGATAAACACATTAAATATATTTATATGTGTTTAATGTAAAAATATGAATATCAATATGTTAAATATTAATCTAACTTTATATTTGAGGCTTTAGACGTATCAGAAGCAATCCAAATATGGCCGTAATAATTCCGTAAATAAGGGCTTTCATACCATTTCCATAAATGATCATACCGGTCGTGAACAAAACGCCATACACAAGACCACAACCAATTAACATCAATAATATACCTCTAGGGACAGCCCAACCTTCATTATCTAAATCAGATTGAGGCATCTCCTGGCTGATCTTGGACCAACCAGGGCCACCTGGCTGTATCTTTTTGACAAAATTACTCAATACTTCATGGCTTTCTGGCTTGGTCAAGAAGGTAACTGCAAGCCATACTATACTTGATAGCAAAACAATAAAAGGGAACTTAGCATATCCTGGAAATACGCCGACAATTGCTGGTAAATCTCCAGTCGCTGCTGCACCAAACAAATTACCACCGATAGATCTACTCATAAACAGTATCGATATTACTCCAGAAGCTATCATTGCCGATATTTCACTCCAAGCATTGATTCTCCACCAAAACCATCTAAGGATAAATATCAATCCTGTCCCAGCACCGAAGGCTATGATAAAATCAAATAGTTGCAATGCATCTGTCAACAATAGTGCAATAATAGCACTCAAAACCATCAATAATATCGTCGTCACTCGACCAATCATGACCAATTTCTTCTCAGATGCTTTATTGTCAACAAACTCCCTATAAAAATCATGAACCACATAAGATGCTCCCCAATTTAAGTGTGTACTTATCGTAGACATGTACGCACTTACCAAAGAAGCGATAACCAATCCAGTCAACCCTACCGGTAACATGGTCAACATCGCAGAATACCCAAGGTCATCTCCTAATTTATCCTCCGAAATTCCAGGAAAAGCCTGTTTGATGCTTTCCAAATCTGGAAACATCACCAAAGAAGCCAAACCCACCAAAATCCAAGGCCATGGTCTCAATGAATAATGCAATGCATTGAAGAAAAAAGTTGCTCCTATCGCATGATTCTGGTTTTTTGCCGCCAGCATACGTTGCGCAATATATCCACCACCGCCAGGTTCTGCCCCTGGATACCAGCTACTCCACCACTGAACCGACAATGGAATTATCAAAAGGGTAATAAGAAGTTCTTTGTTATTAAAGTCAGGCACCAAAGATAATTTTCCAGCTACATTTGGATGCTCAAGCATCGCAGTCAATCCTCCTATTTCTGGCAAATTAATAATATAGTAGGCTGCTCCTATCGCTCCCACCATTGCCAAAAAGAACAAAAACAAATCGGTATAAACAACCCCTCTAAATCCCCCCAAAGCACTAAATATCACAGTAATACTTGATGCCACAGCCACTGTTACAATAGGAGGCATGCCTAACATCACTTCGCCGATCTTAATGGCCGCCAAAGTAACTCCCGACATCGCCAACACATTGAATGCAATACCCAAATACAAAGCTCTAAATCCTCTTAAAAATCTAGCAGGCTTTCCTCCATATCGCAACGCATAAAACTCCAAATCAGTAGTCACATTTGATTTCCTCCATAGGCGCGCATATACAAAAACAGTCAACATACCTGTCAACAAAAATGCCCACCACACCCAGTTACCTGCAACACCATCTTGTCTTACAATACTTGTTACCAAATTGGGCGTATCTGTCGAAAAAGTTGTCGCAACCATGGACATTCCCAATAACCACCATGGCATTCGTCTACCGGATAGAAAATACTCAGTTGTATTTTGACCAGAGCTCCTGGATACCATTATCCCGACCCCCATGGTAATGATCAGTACGAGTATTATTATAGCCCAGTCTATATTGGAAATCAGCATCTTCTGTTGGTTTTTAGAAAGAATTTCAATTAAGGTTAAAATTTACCGCATATTTTCCTCTTTTTATAGTGAATGAGGGAATAAAAATTTAAACCTTTTTACTTTGCAAGCATTATTCTTTATGAATAAAAGATATGTATAAAAACTTAAAAGACGCTTTGCGCGATCTAGAAAAAGCTGGACAATTACTTCGTATCCCATATGAGGTAGACCCTGATCTGGAAATGGCAGAAATTCATAGGAGAGTCTTTGATTCTCAAGGCCCCGCCATCCTATTTGAAAAAGTCAAAGGCAGCCCCTTCCAAGCTTGCTCCAATTTATATGGCACCATTGAAAGAACCGATTTTCTATTCAGAAAATCTTTGCCAAAAGTCAAAAGAGTCACCAAGTACAAAGCCGATCCTGCACGCGCCCTAAAAAAACCATTCGATGCCTTAAAAGCAGGCCTTACCGCAATCAAAGGCCTACCTTCCAAATCATTCGGCAAAGCAAAATTTGAAAAAACAACCATCGATCAATTACCACTCATTAAATGCTGGCCGATGGATGGAGGAGCATATGTTACTTGCCCACAAGTAGCCACGTTGCCTCCAGGTAGCAAAAACATTATGGAGTCCAATATTGGTATGTACAGAATCCAACTGAATGGCAACGATTATGTTCTAAACAAGGAGATTGGCCTTCATTATCAATTGCATCGAGGTATTGGTGTGCACCATACCCTTTACAATAACTCTGATGAAGAATTTAAATGCAGCATCTTTATTGGTGGACCGCCTTCTCATACTTTTGCTGGAATTATGCCCATGCCAGAAGGATTAAGCGAATTGACCTTCGCAGGTATGCTCAATGGAAATAGGTTTAAGTATTCTTTCGACGAAAATGGACACCTCCTTTCCAATGATGCAGATTTTGTTATTACAGGTACCATCAAAAAGAATTTCAAAAAACCTGAAGGTCCTTTTGGCGATCACTTAGGATACTACAGCCTAACCCATGACTTTCCAGTGATGGAAGTAGACAATGTTTATCATAAAAAAGACGCCATTTGGCAATTTACCGTAGTGGGCCGACCTCCTCAAGAAGATTCAAGTTTCGGGTATCTGATTCATGAATTGGTAGAGGAATTAACTCCGGGAGAATTTCCTGGACTGGTAGAAATAAATGCGGTAGATGCTGCCGGCGTACACCCTTTACTCTTAGCAATTGGGAAAGAAAGATACATGCCTTTCAGAGATAAGAAACCTGAAGAAATTTTAACGATAGCCAACCGTATTCTTGGCTCAGGACAAACATCGCTGGCCAAATTTTTAATCATCGCAGCCAAGGACGAAACCTTACCAGATTTAAACTGCCATGACATAGACGATTTCTTTACACATGTCCTCGAACGTATAGACTGGAAGCGTGACCTACATTTTCAAACAAAAACCACCATCGACACCTTGGACTACTCTGGTGATGGATGGAACGCAGGTTCAAAAGTTATCATGGCATGTTGTGGAGAAAAACTAAGAACACTATCAGATAAAATTCCTGACGACTTAGCCTCTCTAGATAGCATAACCAAAAGTGCAGTTTCTCAGGCTGGAATCCTTGGTATTCAAATCAATAAATTTGTAGACTATCCCACGGCTCAAAAAGAAATCGAACAATTGGTCAACGAATTAAAAGACATCGATCTTGAAGGATTTCCATTGATCGTAATTTCAGATGATGCTGAATATTTCGGCGATACACTGAACAACTTTTTATGGATCACTTTCACAAGAGCCAATCCTTCGCACGACATTTATGGCATAGGAGCAAGTTCACAATTTAAGCACTGGGGATGTTCTGGATCGTTGATTATTGACTCAAGAATCAAACCCCATCATGCACCGGGCTTGGAAGTTCCAATGGAAATCATAAAGCGGGTTGATGCTATTGTTGAAAAGGATAAGAATTTAGGAAAGATACTTTCTATTTGATTATACAAATCTAGAATCTTGTCTCTTGGAAAAAATGGAACAAGGTTTCTTTTGAAATAGACCATAATCACTAAAATCTCTTTACAGGTTGATATACCCTAAGGACTCACTCTCTATATCTTTTCCGTTTTCCTTTTAATATCTTTACAACTACCTAATCATTACATGAAACAAGTCCACACATTTATTGTACTTTTTTCTCTCATCGGGATTACAAATGCTCAATGGGAAAAACACCCTATAGTGCCCAGTGACTTTCAAGATACAGAAGCACCATTGTGGCATGATCTCAACAATGATGGTTTAGATGATCTGCTCGGTTATGATGACGATATTTCTACTTTCTTCTGGAGAAGAAATGATGGAACCAAACTTTTGAATCCCGTCGCCATAAATGATGGCAACAAGCCATTGTATAATTCCATTTTCACAACGGGTGATTGGAACAACGACGGCCATATAGATATTGTCGCACAGTTAAGCACATCCAATTCTTTCACCATAGATGCTTTGCTACTCCTCAACAATGGAGATGGAACATTCATCGAATCTGAATTTAGCTTCATATCAGAACAGTTTTTTGGAGAAATTAGTCACTTTGGAGATTTCAATAATGACGGCATAGGCGACATCATCATTGAGCATAGTTTTGACTATTATGTTTACATAAATACCAATGGAACACTTCAATCCATCAACTACAATCTCAACACCAGCTCAATCCTCTCAACTCAAATATATACTATTGATATCGACGGAGATGGCCTCATCGAAATTCTCGAAATAGATAAAGAATTTGAAATTCAAATTCATGAATGGAACGCAGATACATTTCAAATCACCCAATCAATCCCAGCACCTTATCCTGGTAACCCAACCTATTCTATCAATGACCGCATCGAATTCAAAGATTTAGATTTTGATGGCGACCTAGACATTGTTAGATCCATTCAAGACCTAGAAATCGTGATCGTGGGTGATGTAGGAAATGTAATACCAAAATCAAGATATCTTTACCAACACATTCAAGGTGAGAATGGAATTTTTATTACGGAATCTACCTACATTTCTCAAGCAACTGGAGAGTTTTTTGCTTATACAATCCTAGCCAATAAGCTTAATGAAAAATGCTCACTCATTATCTTTGATGCAGACAATTACACTGAATTTAGTTTTTCCAATGGTGATTTTGAATTTGATTTTTCTACTCAACATGCTATTCCAGAAACATCCATTGGGATACTATCATCTCAATGTCTTTTTTCAACCGCTGAAGAAAACATTACCACTTTAAACACAAACACCTTCACCATCAATGTTGGTTTCAGAAGTTTAATCCCTGAAGAAATATGGCAATGGGAAAACTGCTTAAATTGCAATGACCTGTCCAACTTTGAAGATGTGGCACCAGCAGACATAGACAACGACGGCGACCTTGACTTTATCATAGTTGATCCCAACAACAAATACCAAGTAGCGATCATCAAAAACCATCTTTCAGGTTGTGACTTTGATTCAATCATTCCTATTCTTGGTCAGTTTTTTAATACGACCACACTTCAGGTTGAAACCGCAGATTTGGACGATGACAATGACCTTGATATCATCATAAAATCTGGTATCGATGAAGCTGAAATCTACACATTAACCAATGAAGGCAATGACAATTTTTCAAACCCAACGCTGCTAACCACCATTCCTCACGGAATGGATTTATACGTTGAAGACCTTTACAACGATGGCTTTGCAGAGATCATCATCCACACTGGCATGTTTAGTTTTACTTCGCAAGATCCAAATACATTTACAACAACCATTCTCAATAACATCAATGGCATAGACAATCATATAAGAGACCTCATCATGAATCCAACCGTAGGTGGACAAATAGAATTTGAAGATATGGATGAAGATGGAGATAAGGATATGATTTTATACAACGACGATCCTTTCAACGAATCAATCAGCATATTCAACAATGACGGATCTTCATTAAATGAAACTCAATTTCACAATGACTTTTTAGATATGTACGGCATGGATGTTTTTGACATTGACAAAGACGGTTTCCCAGACATCCTGGCCTTCCATGATGGTATTTCCAACAACAATATCTCAACACTCTACCAATACACAAACATTGAAAGTAAAGTAGAATTTTCAAACCCAATATTTTTGTTTGAAAACATAGATAGATACCAGCATCTAGGCATACACAATCCAGACAATTCCATTGGTTTTGTCAGTAAAACTGGTTTTGCCAACAAAGGTGTTTTGGTCTATTATGATGAAGGTGGAGTGCTTGACACATTGGATCATCTTAATCCGGAAAACTACTTTTTGGCAGATCTGAACAACGATGGATTTGAAGACATTGTCGCAGCTGACGAAAAAGGTGGTTTCAATTTTTATACACAAGGAGACATCAATTGTAACACACCTTGCCTTCCAGATACCGAAGGATTCCTCTTTTTTGAAAACTGCGGATCGCAAGAATACTTTTTAATTGAAACCTTGGATGGTGTAATCTTAGATCCCTACTTTGACCAAGGCGTAAATTTCAATATCAGTGATGGTCAATACGTGAATTTTTCTTTCACTGATTTTGACATTGAAACTCCTTGTGAAAATGTAAGAACCGTTCTCATCCGATGTATCGAAGAAGTAATTCATGTTCCACTCTTGGAAGATTACGATTGGGTGCAGGACATCATCGACAATGCTTCAGGCTGCTGCGAGATTGAAAAAATTGAAGCCTTATTTGACATCAATAACAGATACATTTACATTTCGCCAAGATCAGATTGCCCTCAATTTGCAGAGCGCCTATACAATGAAGACGGCGAACTTCTTTGTATGGAACCGGAAGATTTTATTGGAGAATGTATCGATGCTTTTGGTTTGGACATGCTAGAAAACACCATTTTGTATCAATGCAATCCTGTAGCCAACCAAAACACATTTGACGAAAGTCTGATTGAAATATT
>CALFDU010000108.1 GCA_937950315.1 uncultured Saprospiraceae bacterium
TATGGGTTCTAGAATTGTTGAGATTCCAGAACGCCTTAGAAAGATTGCCGAACTAAAAACATACGGACGTGAGGTATTGATTTCTATCCCTTCAGACAACAAGTTTCTACAAAAAGAAAAAGTTGTTATTTACTTCGGCGAAGGAGAAACTACTTCAATATCCCAACAAACATCAGATAAGTAATAATGGTCAGAGCGCTGCTTATAATCGCCATTGTTTTTTCATGCTGTGACAGCCAAGCACAGGTTGCAATGAAATCATTTTCTGATTACTTGAGTGGTCAACTAAATAACAACGCCTTGACGCCACTCGATAAGTCTAATTTGTACTCAATTTATTTTAATTCGCCATTAATCGACGAAGCAGAATTTAGAACCGAGACCAATGAATTTGACCTCAGTCAGATGGAATACACACTCAGGTTGAGAGGAAATAGCAAGAACATTCGTCGGTATCAAAATCAAATTTACCAAGATCTAAAAGCAGAGTACTTTTTTGAACTCGGACAGACGCAAGAAGATCTGGTGGAGGAATTGTATCAAAATTATATCACCCACTATTTTGATATCGAAAAGCTAAATTTGCGCAAGCGAATCCTACCCATCTATGAAGACATCATCACCGTCCTTTCTAAAGAGGATCTTGATGGCGATCTGAGTGTTACCGATCTCATCGAAGAATCAAGAAAGAGAGACAAACTTCAGTTGGCAATTGATTTTGAAACGGAAAAACTGAAGCAGAATGACTTATTGAGTGGGATGGATACTCAAGCATTGATAGATGTGGAAGGCATGGAAAAAGTGCTGGCTGAATTGCAACTCGGGATAGGCACACAAATGTCTCCCATTGAAAAATTTGAGTTGGACAAAATCGAACATCAATACCAACTTGAAAAAGCCGAAAGAGATCAGCGATGGGATTTCACGCAAATAAAATTCAGGGGCGATCCCGAAGATACGTGGCAAGAGCAAGTCAGTATTGGATTGGGTTTTAGATTTCCGCATTCTAGTAAAAACTCGCTGGATATGATCGAACTGCAACTAGAAAAAATGATCGAGGAAGAGAAGTACAATCGCCGCAAAGCAGAGTATGAGGCAGACAGCGCAGAAAAATATGTCGAATTTGGAGAACAACTGGCCAACTACAATGCTTCCGTCAAGCTCATTGAAAAGCTTAAAAAATACGACGAATTAACGCAAAATCTTACGCCTTCTTCTAAACGTGAGATCATCAATATCCTTTCTTTAAATATCGATGCAATAGAAGAAGAGCTTAATTTGTTGGATGCCAAAGAAGATCTCTACGAAAGCTATGTTGAAGTATTAAAAGTCATGGGTATCTTTGTACGGACGCCACGGATAGATTATTTGTCACCTCGATAATCCTCAGGTGTAATTTAGTGGGCTTAGCAACATTTATTCATTAACTTGTCCACCAATGCGAGCGCTCTTATTTATATCTTTCATATTGCTAGGCAATCTTCTGTGGGCTGATTGTGATCCTTATCTAAAAAAGGCAAATAGTGCCCGTCTGGCCAACTATAAGATTGATGTCACACTGGATCATGTAACCAAGTGTCTGGAAGCCGAGCAGGTATTGACTTGGATCAATCATAGTCCTGAGCCCGTCGATGCCCTCCGATTTTATATGTACCAAAACGCCTTCAAGAATACAGAAACAACTTTTATGCAGAGTGCCGAAGGGGATGTCTTTGGCGAAAACCCAGCAGATAGACCAGCTGAAGAGTGGGGCTGGATAGATGTACTCTCTGCCATCCAAAATGGGCAAGAATTGATCAATGATTCTAGGTATGTACATCCGGATGACAACAACACCATGGATGAGACCGTGCTGGAGATTCCTTTGGCATCACCAGTACTGCCTGGCGATACCTTGGTCCTCGATATGGTATGGTCTGAAAAGATACCAAAGATATTTGCTCGTTCCGGCTACGAACGTGAGAATTTTTACAACATGGTCCATTGGTTTCCACAAGTCGGAGTCTGGGAACAATCTCCGGAAGGAACATGGAGATGGAACTGCCACCAGTTTCATAGACGAACAGAGTTTTTTGGAGAGTTTGGCAATTACGATGTAAACATCACATTGGCAGATTTTTTAGTGACTGGAGCTTCTGGTTGCGAGACAAACAATGTAGACAATGGCAACGGAACAAAAACAGTTAGTTATCACTGCGAAGATGTGATTGATTTTGCCTGGTGTGCCTATCCTCATTTCAAAGTAGTAGAGGATGATTGGGAACACGTGCACATCAGATTGATGGTGGCGCCGGAACACAAACACCTTGCTCCTCGACTCATCGGCGCTGCCAAAAATTCTTTATCGTATATGGCAGAGCATGTCGGTGAATATCCATACACAAGCCTCACGATATTAGATCCACCTATGTTGGGATTGAAATCTGGTTTTATGGAATATCCAACCTATATCACCGGAGGATCATTCGCTATTTTTCCAAAAGGTGTCAGAACTTTGGAGTCATTAATCGCCCACGAATTCTGCCACCAATATTTTATGGGCATGGTAGCGACCAATGAAAAAGAAGAGCCGTGGATGGACGAAGGTTTTGTAACCTATCACGAAGACAAGATTATGGAGGCAATGTACGGTGACGACGGATCACTCTTTAATATTCTAGGGTACAAAGTAAACAATGCCTCTTTTTCTCGACATGAATACGTATCGCTGGACAATCCATCTTGTGGGGCGATTGCCCGCACCGGTTGGGAGATCAACGATGGGTTCAAAGGAATAACTTATAGCAAAACAGCAACCATGTTTAAGACCATGGAAGGTATGCTGGGAGAAGATGAGATGGTGCGATTGATGCAGTCTTATTTTGCCAAACACAGATTTTCACATCCGCGTGGACCTCAGTTTATCGCTCACGTAAAAGAACACGTCGGACAGTCAAGCAACCCCAATGCTATGGGCGATATCGATCGGTTTTTTGAGCAATTGGTATATGGTGTTGATATCTTGGATTATTCTGTGACCAATATTTCTTACTTCATCGAAACCAGTGATCGTGGATACGTAAATAATGGTGAAAACCGTGATTTTGTGGAAGGCGTAAAATCAGAAAAAATCAAGTCTAAGATTTTGGTGCATCGTCAAGGTGGCGTCGTTCTCCCTGTTGATCTGCGTGTAACCTATGAAGACGGTACGCAAGAAACAGTGGCATGGAGTGGAGAAGAAAATACCAAGATTTTTATATTTGAAAATGATACAAAAGTAATTACCGCAGAGATTGATCCTGAGTATAAGTTGTACATCGATGTCAATCTCAATAACAATAGCCTCACATTGGAGCCCAAGAAAACGCCTTCTTTAAAAATAGGAAGTAAAATGATGTACTGGGTTCATAACCTCATTCAAGGATTCGGTATTTTCATATGAGAGCAGTATCCAACATAGTAAAAGGATTCAAAAGAAGCTTTCGGTTTAGAAGGGTAGCGGGATATATCATGTTGATTCAAGCAGGCTTGTCTGTTTTGGTGGCATTGCTGTCCATCAATTATGTAAATACGTCAATTGGACAGTCCACCAATTTGATGAAGATCATAGAGGGATACAACCACGATGTGTTTCAAGACTTATTGCTGTATGAAAGCACAGGTTGGGAAATGATAAAAACCTTGATAGCACTGACGGTATTTGTATATCTGATGCTTGGTCCTCTGATTTCAGGTGGCCTATTCAATGCATACCATAAAGAAAGCGATCACTGGAATGTATTCTGGAAAGGAGGCAGTCGTTTTTACTTCTCTTTCTTAAAATTAAATGTATTGATATTATTGATTCTGCTGATATGCGCAGGGATTATTGGTTTTGGGGCGATAACATTTGCAACCCATGGTTTAGAAAATTTTGTTTCTGAAGTTCCAGTACTGATAGGTGTAGGAGTAGCACTTTTTGTGGCGATTCTTTTCGGTATTTATCTTGTGTCGGTTTCAGCACGGATTAAATGGCAGATGATAGAAAATGACGACAAGCGGGTTTGGGCCAACTTCAGATTGGGCTTAAAAAATCTTAAAAATAAAAGGATGTATCTGGTCGTGCTTGGTTTCTTATTTTTGTTGCTGAGTGCTGTCGTAGCCTTCTTCTCCAATGCTTTGATCAATTGTATTCCAGAATCCGGATTTGCATTGATGTTGCTGGCATTTGTCATCCAGATTTTGGTTTTGTTCTTCAAGGTCTTTTTGCGAAATGCCTACCAGGCAGCCATAATAGAATAGCAATTAGGTAATCAGTTTTTCGTATGTCTTTTTCAACTCTCTGGTGTTGTGTCCTCTTCTGAATTTTAGTAGAATATAAAAGTTGACTAGATTGACTTTAAAGTAATTGGACTTTTGATATTTTCTATCCGAGACAATGGCTTTTGAATTGATGATTTCATAATCATATTCCTTCCTCAGTTTGTCAAACAAATCAAAATCCTCACACAGATTTAGCGACTCATCAAAACCTCCCTTCTCTTCAAAGAGTTCTTTCTTGATGTAAAAAGTCTGATCACCACCACCCGTATAAAAGCTTTTGAACTGCGAGAAATACGAATTGATTTTCAATAAAATATTCTTAGAGTTGAATTCATATCTGAAATATCCAAAACTGAAGCCCTTTTCGATTGAATGGATTATTTTTTCCTTAAAGTCTGCTGGCGGTATTACATCAGCGTGTACGAAATACAAAATATCATACTTTGCCATTCTTGCTCCTTCATTGAGCTGAATCGAACGAGAAGTATGGTTTGATTTTATATATTGAACATTATAACCCTCTAGGAAATATCCAAGATTATCGGTTGATTTTTTAGCATCAACAACCACGATTTCTATTTCGTTGTCAGTTTTAAGACTATTTATTTGCTCTAGCAGAACTTTAATGGTCTTCACTTCATTATATGTAGGAATTATTACACTGATTCCTCTACTGGACGACATAAAACAATTTCAATTTAAGAAACACAAGATTGTGAAAGTTAATTTATTTATATACATGTTTGCGCTATTATTTTCAACCCAATCCTTCGGTCAGAATCGAAGCCAGAATATCTATGTTGGTTTGTCTCAAAAACTACTAGAAGCCAATTTACAACGCGAAAATGCAGAAGAATATATTGAGGCTTATCGCAACATAGATTTGGATCAGTTAGAGAAAGGATTGGATACAAATGAGAAGCAATTGGCATTTTGGATCAATACCTACAATGCCTTCATTCAATACCAATTATTGGCAACGCCTGAAATATTTGAAGATCGTTCAAGCTTTTACAAAAACGAATTGATCAATATTGGTGGGAGGATGTTTAGCTTCGATTTGATTGAGCACGGTATCATCAGAAATTCAAGATGGAAGTACGGCTTGGGCTATGTCAAAAAATGGTTTGCTGGAGATCTAGAAAAGAAATTTCACCTTGAAGGCAAAGATGGACGTGTGCATTTTGCATTGAACTGTGGAGCTATTTCTTGTCCACCAGTGGCAGTCTATAACAACGAGACCATCGATGTACAATTTGAACAAGTGATAAAATCGTACTTGCCGACCGTGACCAGTCACGACGAAAACAAGGTCATCACCTCGCCATTGTTTTCATGGTTCCGAGGAGATTTTGGCGGAGAGTCAGGAACAAAACAATTTTTGAAAGACTACGACGTCATCGATGTAGCCGACATGGATCTTGAATATGGTCCCTATGATTGGACCTTAGATTTAGACAATATTTTTAAAGGAATGTAAGCTTGGTATTTTACCTTAGAAATGCAGCTTGTTGATGGCACCTTAAAAGGCCTCGTTGACAGTAAAATAGAAAGCAGGTTCATCACTACCCAGTGCAAAATCAACCCTAATATTGGTTTTATTCGTTTCGCTTTTCTTGTCCAGCAGGAATCTCAATCCAAGACCATAATTTAATTTCCAAGATTCTGAAAATGAATCACTTTCTGAGCTGAATACATTGCCAGAAGAAGCAAAAGCTGTTCCTGAAAAGCGCTTGTAAATCGGAAAACGATATTCTCCTTGAAACAGAATTACTTGTTGGTCTCTGAATCTTCCTCTGATAATTCCCCTTGCCTTATTACTACCACCCAATGCAAGCAGTTCTTGAAATGGCACTTCACCAAACTGCATCCCAGTCCAAAAGTTGAAGGCAAAAATATTTCGCTTGATAGACTTGTAGTAACTGACATCCACGCTAATCTCTTGATAATCTTCAGTAGCTCCCAGGATACTAGTGTTGGCTCCCAGCTTAAATGTGGCAAACACGCCTTTGGAAGGGTAGAAGATGTTGTCTCGATTGTCGTATCGTGCCAGCAATCCCACTCGTGAAATGACATTGCCATCTGCTCCAGCAATTGACTCCCTTTCTAGAATTCCCTCCGACTCAATGTCTGTAATGTTATAGTTGTCAAAATGATAAAATCCTCCTATGAAAAGATCTTTTTTTAGCTTGCGCAAATAGTTAATCTGCACCCGAGGAAATCTGACAGAGTACAACTCTTCATCTTCAAAGATGGTCTCATTGCCAATGCCATAAAATTGATAGAAGTAATCGTAGTATGCGATCTCTCCAAAAAAATTATGCGTATCATCGTTGAGGAAAATGTTGTAAAAACAGAAACTCAGAATTTGCCTGTTTAAAGTATATGCGCCACCGACTTGTAGTTGAGAAGGCCTCTTGCTTTTATTTTCACCTGGGAAAAAATTATAAACCCCCGCTGCTCCAAAACCCCACCTTGTTTCTGGTGTGAAAAATGCAATCGGGTATCCGGCAAAAAAAGGCTTGGCTTCTGTGGTGTCCACCGTTGTCGTCTGCGCCGTAGCCACATTTGCGGAAGCGAAGAAAAAACAAACAACAAGCACATACCAATTTCTTAACACCATAAACCTAAAATTCTAGACCCGATTAAAAGCATGGCATGAAGGTATAAATATCTAGGAAGGCCAACAATAAAACAATTAGAACTTTATCAATTTGTAAGTGCTAAGACGGTTGTTGCCCATTATCTCACCCCTAACTTAGAGCTTGATAATTTTACTACTCATAGTATGCTCCTCCGAATTGAAAATAAGAATATAAATGCCCGGAGTAAGTTGAGTCAAATCCAAGGATTGATCTTCTTTCTTTTCTATGTCCATGATTATCCCTTGTGCGTTGTACAATTGAATCTCATAATCGATAATGTCCGTACTAACAATCAAATGATTTTGTGTTGGATTAGGATAGATACGTACTGCCTCATTTTCTACAGAAGTATTTGACGAAGGGCCATCAAGTCCATCACAATCTTCATCAACACCATTGCCAGGAACTTCTGTTGAGTCAGGGTTGATATCCGCATTGCTGTCATCACAATCTTCATCACTATTCCATCCATCACCATCTTCATCAATGATGAGTGCCTCTCCATCACAATCCTCGTCTATGGCATTGTTTGGAATATCTTCTGCCGATGGATTTATTGCTGGATCATCATCATTGCAATCGGTGTCCATGGTAAAGCCATCGCCATCCAGATCATCATCAGGAGTAAGCTCATTACAATCATCATCCATTCCATTGTAAATAATTTCTGTTGCAGCAGGATTGGTTTCCGCATTGCTGTCATCACAATCTTCGTCACTATTCCAACCATCGCCATCTTCGTCAATGATGAGTGCTTCTCCATCACAATCTTCGTCTATGGTGTTGTTGGGAATTTCTTCTGCATCAGGATTGATATTTGGGTTGGAGTCATCGCAATCTATATCATTTGTAAAACCATCATTGTCATTGTCAACAGCTTGCGTTAAATCAGACCCATTACAATCCTCATCTATTCCATTGTTGGGTATTTCCATGGCGGATGGATGTATGTCAGGATTGGTATCATCGCAGTCGGTATTATTCAATGAAAAACCTGCATTCAATTGGCAGTCCGTGATAAAATTATTTGGGTCTCCAAAACCGTCACCGTCACTATCAATAAAGTAAGTTGCCTGAATACCTTCGTTTATTTCGCCATTGCAATTGTTGTCTATGTCATCGCATAATTCAACAGCTCCCGGAAATATGGAAGGGTCATTGTCGTTACAATCTACATCGCTGGTAAAACCATCATTGTCTGAATCAACCGCACCAACAGAACAATCAATCGATCCACTTATAAAACTGGTTGGAATATCAGCTGCGCAACTATTCTGTGCCCAACAACCTGTCTGCCCATCGGCAAAGACATAGATAGAAACCTCCATATCAGAAAAGCAAGGATCGGTACAATCGGTATTAGCGGACAGGGTATTTGCTTGCAATTCAAAGCAAAACTCTACAGTAGAGGTAGATCCACAACCAGCAGGTAATCCCCAGCCAGTATTTGGATTTCCGTTATTGTCACAGCCAGCGGCACCCGGCGAAATAAAGTACCATCCACCAGGCAAAGGTGTTCCCTGTTCTAGACTTGCTCCGGATGCAGTCAATATCGTTTGACCATTACAGTTGGTTGCGATACCGTAGTTTGAAACGAAGGTTTGATAATTTACTATACCTTCTTCAAACCATTCTGAACCTGCAGGTCCTTGTTCATCAATAGGGCAAGTAATCGTATTCCATCCTGTTCCAATGGTAGGAACGATGCCTTGTAACCATTGGCAATTGTTTCCTTCACCTACAGCATCTACAAAGAAGTTTATGGTACTACAGAACTCAACTTTCTCTCCTGGAAGATAGGGTCCATTCGGATCTAAACTTGGATTTTCAGGACGCGTTACAGTTAATTGAGAATCGGAACAATCCGCAAATATTGATGAGGTTGAAATACATAACTCAAAATCTCCCGGGTCCCCACTTGACACCCCAACTCCAATATAATAAGTTTGACTCGCCTGAATTTCCGCACTCGCATTTGTGGCAGTTTGACAAGGAATAAGAATGTCACCATCACAATTTTCACTTAACACAACCAGTGATGGATTAAACAATGCATCAACTGTTATAAACAAACCTAGCGCCGTCTCATCTGTTGTCACCTCAAACCAAATCGTTGCATCTCCACAATCCGTATTTAAAACATCAAGATTGCATGCTTCCAAACATTCTTGAGCACCGTCGGTCAATGGTTGCAATGCAAGATCAGACCCACATGCAATGCCTAAATCACATTCCATAGATTGACCTGATAACATGTTAAAACAAAAACAAAATAAAATACTGATTAATAGGTGCCCTTTCATTGGTTGAAGATTTGATTGGTTCTACGATGATTGTTTCTATGAAAATATGATTCTTTTGTTAGATGACCAATATATAAGAAAGTAAGAATCTTAATAGGTGTGTGTTTTGTGTTTTATTTCTGATATTTTACTTTCAACAAGTCTTTTTTATAATGAAATTAGTGTTGTCTTAGTCTTTAAAATATTCTATTCCTAGGTTTTGTGTTGATTTTGAGTCTAAGGAAATTAATCCTTGATCAAATTCGTTTAAAGAAAATATCAAGAAATACTTTACGAGTATTGTAGTAGTAATTGATACATTAATTTAGCGTTAACAGTTAAAAATGAAATATAAATTCATTATGATTTGCTTTTTGATGTTGTTTTGCGCGTATAATTCTATCTCGCAAATATTTGATTATTTACCAATCGATACTACCGATACAAAGAGGTCTATTAAGATTTCTTACTCTTCTTGGGAAGAGTCAAAGTATATGGCTTACACAGATCGATATTTTGAATATGAGTACCTGATGAGTGGTGCTGATTTTGAAATAATTTCTGATCTTAAAAAGAAGGACAAAATGTCCAAAGAAGAACTGCGTTTATTTTATAGAATATTTTCTAAGTATGAGCCAATTGTCACCGAACTAATTCCAGACATCTATGATGGAAAAAGTCTAAACCCCAATACTTTTTTTATCGTTGAAATCAATGATATGACATATGAATTCTATTCCCCAGTTGCAGAATACAATCTTTTTATCGATGACCTCGAAACGGGAATTTTGATAAAAGATAAGATTATAAGTGCTTCCGAAAATTTTCGTGGTTTAGATATACGTTTCAATTTTTATGCTGGAGATAAAATGATAAATGAATATAATTCTAAAAGGAGGCTTAGCAAGACCATGATATTAAATAATGTACAACAAAGTGAGGCTGATACCCTGCGAATTACCCTAACAAATAAATTTGAAGACAAACTCATTATGAATTTTTCTTTAAAAGTATAATCTAGTTAGAAACAATTGATGGAACTTTGGGCTTATAAGTACGTTGAATTGATCGAAGGACCTTAGAAGTTAATTCAATAAAAGTATATCTCATTAGTCCTCTTTTGTAGAAAAAAAAAGAGTATCAGCAAAACTGATACCCTTTGTTTTCTGTGGTCTCACAAGGGCTCGAACCTTGGACCCTCTGATTATGAGTCAGATGCTCTAACCAACTGAGCTATGAGACCTTGTTGCTTCAAAACCGAAATGATGATTGCTCATACATATCTTATTCAAAGCAGCGCAAATATAAAACTTTCTTAATATCCATGTAGCTATTGATTGCGATAATTTAATTTTTCCTGTCGCTCAAAGCTTATGACGAATCCTAAACCAAAATATCTAAGTATATTTCATTAACTTAACGTTAAACTCAATAGAATAAGGGCGTTGAGTAGACTAATAACTAAATCAGAACAACTATGAATCGAGGAATAAAACTTCTTAAAAGCCTATTATTCATTTTTTGCAACCTAGCCATGCTTCCTTCTTCAGGAGCACAGATCATGATCAATGAATACTCTGCATCCAACCTCAACGGCTTTCTCGATAGTTTCGGAAGGACGGAAGACTGGATTGAAATTTACAATGCAGGCTCTTCAACTGTAAATATTGGTGGCTATCATTTATCTGACAAAGAGAGCAAACCGATGAAATGGGCCATACCGCAAGGTACTTCAATTCAAGCAGGTGGTCATAGGCTTTTCTATTGCTCAGGCAGAGACGGAAACTTCAATGGAGAATACCACACCAATTTTAAATTAGCACAGACCAGTGGTAAAGACATTATCCTTCTGGCTGACCCTTCCGGAAATATCTTGGAACAATACGACATGCAACTGACCTTGGTGGAACACGCAAGAGGAAGAGAAAGCGATGGCTCACCCAATTGGAAAGTAAAGACCTTCCCAACTCCAGGAAGTGACAACGGAAGCTTTGGGCAATACGATGGGTATACTACTGCACCTTCTATGGACCTTGAAGCAGGATATTATGAAGAAAACCAGGTGGTAACAGTTACCAATAATGAACCTAATTCCGTTATTAGATATACACTTGACGGAACCAATCCTACAGCAAGCTCACCAATGTACAACGGTCCTATCACGGTAACTGAGACTACGGTTGTAAAAGCACAAGCATACAGCAACAATCCAGCAATCCTTCCAGGTAAAATGGATTTTAATACTTATTTTATAAATGAAGATTATAGTCTTGCCGTTTTTTCTGTTGCAGCAGATGATGTGATCGAACTAGCAAATGGAGATGGCGAATTAATACCGATCGGATCAATAGAATATTTCAACACCAACAAAGAACGTGAAGCCACTTCCTTTGGAAGTTTGAACAGGCATGGACAAGATTCATGGGTACTCACACATAGAAGTTTGGATTGGGTATCAAGAGATGAGATGGGATATTCCAAAGCCGTCAACGCTCCTTTGTTCTCTTATTCGGATCGTGATGAATACCAGAAATTTATGTTTAGAAATTCAGGTGATGATAACTATCCAGCGATAGGTGGTTTTGCCAATCAGGGAAGTACACATGTTCGCGATGAATATGTACAGACCTTGGCGCAGAACGGCGATTTAAATCTTGATGTTAGAGGTGTCGAACGAGTGATTGTATTTCTGAATGGAAGATATTGGGGAGTGTATGGTATGAGAGACAGGCCAGTAGATCATGACTACACAGACTATTATTATGACCAAGGAAAATACGATGTTCAATACTTGACTACCTGGGGTAATACAGAAATTCCATACGGAGGAGAGGAAGCATTTGAGCAATGGGAAAATCTAAGAGATTTCATTTTTGATAATGACATGAGCATTCCTGAAAATTATAAAATTGCAGAGGACAGCATCAATATGACAAGCATGATAGATTACATGCTCGTGAATCTCAATGTGGTTGCCTCGGATTGGTTAAATTATAATACAGGTTGGTGGCGTGGATTGAATCCAGATGGTGATCACAAAAAGTGGGGATTTATTCTTTGGGATCTCGATGCCACTTTTGATTTTTATATCAATTACTCTGGTGTTCCCAATACAGACCCTGATGCCGATCCATGCGATCTTGAAGTGATTGCTGGTTTTACTGATGGCTGGGGTGTAGGATACCATGGTGGATTGTTTCTAAAATTACTAGAGGAAAGCCCTGAATTTCAGCAGCTGTATTATGGAAGATATGCAGACCTCATGAACACAGTCTTTAATTGTGAAAACATGAATACCGTCTTGGATAGTATGGTCGCAACCATCCGTCCAGAAATGCCAAAACAAATTGAACGATGGGGTGGAACGATGAACGAGTGGGAGAGTAATATTACAAGGTTGAAAGACTTTGTCAATGAAAGGTGTCATATGTTTGATGATGGAGCCCGTGAGTGTTATTCAGAATTATCTGGGCCATATGAAATTACTTTGATGGTCGAGCCAAATATTGGAATTGGTGAAATTGATATCAGTACCCTCGATATCGAAACATTCCCTTGGACTGGAAGTTACTTTGGTGGAGTAGCTACCAAGATAAAAGCGAAAGTATTTGACGAATACGATGATTTTTTTGAATTTAGTCACTGGGAAACATCAACTGGAGAATCGATTGCACCCAATGAGTTGGAGCGAAGAGCAGAAATATTTATTACACAGCCAGGTACCTTGACGGCCGTGTTTGTTCCTTTAGGAGACGACCTTGATCAAGATGGATATTTGGCAGGAGAAGATTGCAACGATTTAGATGCAACTATCAATCCTGCTGCTTTAGAAGTGTGTGATGGAATTGACAACAACTGTGATGGTCAGATCGATGAAGGCATCATGCAATTTACTTTTTATGCTGATGCCGATGGTGATGGTTTCGGTGACCCAAATGTCTTTGTGCAAGATTGTGCCAGCCAAGTGGGTTTCACCTTGAACAACACCGATTGTGACGATACCAATCCAAATATCAATGAAACGGCACTCGAGATTCCCAACAATGAAATAGATGAAAATTGTGACGGCATAATTGAAGAAACTGATCTCGACAACGATGG
>CALFDU010000109.1 GCA_937950315.1 uncultured Saprospiraceae bacterium
AAAATGGAGTGTACGATGGTTCATTACTCCACAGAATTATTCCTGCTTTCATGGCTCAAGGAGGTAATCCTATTTCAAAAAATGCCACTGCGGATCAAGCATTGAGTGGTGACAACTGCGGAACCATACAAGCTGAAATCAAAAGAAATCACTTTCACAAAAAAGGAGCGCTTTCTGCTGCAAGAACACCAGACAGCGTCAATCCAGAAAGAAATTCAAGTGCGTGTCAATTTTTTATTGTTCAAGGATATAGACACAATGACTTGCAGTTGAATGCATTGGAAAACGAAAATTATAAATTTCCAGATATCAATAGAGCTACCTACAAAGTACGTGGTGGATATCCTACCTTGGATATGCAGTATACTGTATTTGGAGAAATCATTGAAGGGTTGGATATCATCGATATGATACATGCAATGCCTACTGGCGGAAAGGTACAGGACAGACCTAATACAGATGTCAAGTTTACCATTACTGTGATGAAGTAAATCACAATTACCACAATATGGGCGAATGGGCTTTATAGCCATTTTCCTTAAATAAAAAAACCTTGATCGCGTTCTGCGATCAAGGTTTTTCTTTATTCCATCCACTCAAGTGTCTGGATCATGTGGTCTAGCATCTGCATCCTATCCCGCTTGTCTTTTCCAGGTGCGGAGATAAAAGCCAAGGCGTAGATGACTTCATTTTTGTTTTCATTGAGAATACTATAGCCAAAAAATGGGCCGGCTAAAAAGTCCTTGGTCATTTCCCAAGTTCCTCTTATCTCGGTGGTAAATGCGCCATTGATTTCTTTGGTGTAATCAAAAATCGGAAGATCCTTGTCGTTGACAACCAGTATCGATCCTTCTTGATCCGAGGTAACCAAGGCCTCTCCAAAATTATCAATCCAATCGTGGATAGCCTGTTTCTTTAATTGATCCTCTGAAGTATATGATCGCTTATCAAAAACGAGGTTCAAAATATATTCTTTGTCGTCTCGTCTGAACCAAGTCAAGTTTTCTACTTCGATGGCTTTCTTGAAGGCTTGAGGTACTTTTACGTTCATACCATACTTTTCTTCCATCATGTTTTCATGGGTAATGCTTTCCGTTCCGGCGAAGGTGGTCTGCTCTAGTTTCTTGGCATCGTGTTCATTAACACGAGTCGCGATGGCAGAAAAGTTTTTACTGACGACATCGGCAAGAGGCTCTTCGCCATTGGCGAAGAGATAAAAAAGCAATTGGCCTTTGGCCCACTTGTCTCTTCCTATTGAAGTGTTGAAGGTATTGTCGGTCTGAGATTTTTCGTATTTGTTTTCACCGAGGTCTTGTCCGACCATCTGGGTAATCTGAGAATCTGTGTTGTTCAGGTCTGCAAGGATGACATAAGTACGCAGCTCTTTCAAGAGAGGTGCTTCTACCATTCTGTCATAGGTAAAATGTCTGATGTCAAAGATAGGTTCTGGAGTCGGCATGATTGGGTAGGCAGATCCAAAATAGAACTTGAAGGTATCACCTACTGCGCCTTCCCACACTTCATCATCCGCGATGACCACGATCTCATTCATTTTCCCTAATGCATGAGGCTTCAAGCCTGTGTTTGCATTTTTCATGCCCGAGCTACAACTGTAAGCCAGCATGACGATAAGTCCGTATATGAGGTATTTTACTTTCATTTCCATAGCTTTCTAATATAAAGATGCATAAACGGAAAGGATTGACGTTTAGACTTGCTGAAATTTGTGAATATTATTTATCACCATATGAAAGAGCCAATACGCGCTATAACTACTGCTATTGCTGCGTTTTTGTACTACTATTCTACATGTAAAAGAAAATTGGGCCTACATCAATCTTCCAAGGATATCCTCTTCGCTGATGCCTTCTGCTTCTGCCTTGTAGTTTCTTACCACTCTGTGTCTTAATACATAGTTGGCAATCGCTTTTACATCTTCAATATCTGGAGAGTATTTACCTGAAACAGCAGCATGTGCTTTGGCGCCCAATACTAGATATTGTGAAGCTCTAGGTCCAGCTCCCCATGAAATGTATTCGTTTACTTCAGCGGTAGCCATCTTGGTTCCAGGTCTTGTTTTTGATGCCAATGAAACGGCATAGTTTAAAACATTCTCAGCGATCGGAATCTTTCTGATTACCTGTTGGAATTCAAGAATCTGAGCACCCGTCAAAACGTTTTTAAGATCCACTTTTAAGTTGGAAGTAGTGTTTTTAACAACGTTTACTTCTTCTTCGTAACTCGGATAATCCAATGTGATATTGAACATAAATCTATCCAACTGTGCTTCTGGCAAAGGATAGGTTCCTTCTTGCTCGATTGGGTTCTGGGTTGCTAGTACAAAAAATGGTTTTGCAAGTTCGTGTCTTACCCCATTTACTGTTACTGATTTTTCTTGCATCGCCTCAAGAAGTGCCGCCTGTGTTTTAGGTGGTGTCCTGTTGATCTCATCGGCAAGAACGATATTGGAAAACAAAGGTCCTTTCTTGAATTCGAAGTTTCTGTTTTCACCTAGGATTTCTGAACCTGTAATATCTGAAGGCATCAAATCCGGTGTAAACTGGATTCTTTTAAAATCTAAATCCAATACTTCAGCGATGGTACTAATCAAAAGTGTTTTCGCCAATCCCGGTACACCTACCAATAAACTGTGTCCATTGGCAAATAAAGAGATAATAACTGCTTGGACTACGTCTTCTTGTCCTATGATTACCTTCCCGATTTCTGATTTTAATTCTTTGAAAGATTTTGATAGCGCATCTACTGCTTCTACATCATTCTTAAAATTCTGTGTCATCTGCTCCTATTAAGTATTGTTTAGACTGTATAGTTAATATAACTAAGCTGCAAAAGTATGAATAAGACTAGACAAACGTCGAGATATCTGCTATTGTTATGGCTAAATGCCACTTAACGTCTCAGATTAGGCCCAATAAGTAGGTCGAAAAGCCAAACTGTTGACCAAAACCCCCGTTAATCCTGACTCAATCGGCCACATTTGCCTTGAGCATGATAAAAATAAAGCATCTCAACTCGGCTCTACTTTTTAGATATAAATGGCATAAATGAATAATTGAGCCCACAAACCGCATGATAGTGGGTCAGGAGTTTTAAATTTGTGGTTCGAAACTAAATAAACATGAAAATCACTTTTCCAGACGGCGCCGTAAGAGAGTATGATAACGGGTCAACAGCCTTTGAAATAGCCAATTCAATCAGCGAAGGACTCGCTAGAAATGTATTGTCTGCCACCGTAAACGGTGAAGTATGGGATGCTACGAGGCCAATCAATGAGGACTCAACGGTAAATTTCCACACATTTAAGGATTTTGAGGGGAAAGCGACCTTCTGGCACTCATCTGCGCATTTATTTGCAGAGGCATTGGAAGCCTTGTATCCGGGGACCAAGTTTGGAATAGGACCATCGATCGACAATGGATTCTATTATGATGTCGATATGGGCGAGAAAACCTTGACGCCTGAGGACTTACCAAAACTAGAGGAGAAAATGCTTGAGCTTGCGAGGCTAAAAAATGCTTTTGTAAGAAAAGAGGTTTCCAAGGCGGATGCCATAAAATATTTTACTGAGAAGGATGACGAGTACAAACTCGAATTGATAGAAGGCCTGGAAGATGGGTCGATCACTTTCTATACGCAAGGAAATTTCACGGATTTATGCCGTGGACCACATATGCCCGATACGGGAAAAATCAAAGCGGTCAAACTTTTAAGTTTGGCGGGTGCGTACTGGAGAGGAGATGAGACGAGAAAACAGATGACGAGAATCTACGGTGTTACTTTTCCTAAGCAAAAGGAGTTGAAGGAGCACTTGGCCATGATCGAAGAGGCGAAGAAAAGAGACCACAGGAAGTTGGGGCAAGAGATGGAGTTGTTTATGTTTTCGGAGAAAGTGGGAGCAGGACTTCCGATCTGGTTGCCAAAAGGTACGGCGATCAGAGAGCGTCTTCAAAGTTACTTGAGAGACGAGCAAGAAAAGAGAGGTTACAAGATGGTGGTCACACCACACATCGGACACAAAAACTTATACGTGACATCTGGTCACTATGCCAAATACGGAGAAGATAGTTTCCAGCCGATAAACACTCCGAGAGAAGGAGAAGAGTTTTTATTGAAGCCGATGAACTGTCCACACCACTGTGAAATATTTGGCCATAGACCGAGATCATACAAAGAGCTTCCATTGCGGATTGGTGAATTTGGAACCGTGTACAGATACGAGCAAAGTGGAGAATTGCACGGGCTTTCGAGGGTACGTGGATTCACACAAGATGATGCGCATATTTTCTGTACTACCGATCAGTTGAAGGGAGAATTTCTTGATGTGTTGGACTTGACGGTGAAGGTTTTGGACAAGATGGGCTTCAAAGATTTTACGGCTCAGATTTCATTGAGAGATCCTAACAATCCAGATAAATATATTGGTGCAGTTGAGAATTGGGAAGCGGCGGAAGCGGCGATCATTGATGCAACGAGTGAGGTGGATATGAAGACGACAACGGCGTATGGAGAAGCTGCATTCTACGGACCAAAGCTGGATTTCATGATCAAGGATGCCTTGGGCAGATCATGGCAATTGGGAACCATCCAGGTTGATTATAACTTGCCTGAGAGATTTGAATTGGAATATACGGGATCGGATAATGCGGGGCATCGTCCGGTAATGATTCACAGAGCGCCATTCGGTTCGATGGAAAGATTCATGAGTATTTTGATTGAGCATACGGCGGGTAAATTTCCATTGTGGTTGACGCCTGAACAATTTGTGCTGATCAATGTAGGAGAGAAATTTAATTCTTACAGTGAGTCTGTTCAGAAACAACTAGCAGCACACGATATCAGAGGAGTCATTGACAACAGAGGAGAATCGATCGGTAAGAAGATCAGAGACAACGAATTGAAAAAGATTCCTTTCTTGTTGATTATCGGAGAAAAGGAAATGGAGTCGAATACGATTTCTGTTAGACGACAAGGAGAAGGAGATGTGGGAACTATGACGATCGACGAGTTTGTGGCTCACTTCCAAAAGGAAGCCGAAGCGTAGACCGGAAAATTATTCTATTGATTTATTTCGATGAAGTTGGCCAGCTCAGGGTAATCGCCCATGAGTAGTTTTGCATCGCTATTGCTTATCTTGATTCCTTTGTAGTAGGCGATGATTCTTGCATCGCTAAATTTTTTGTTTTCAAGTTCGCGCTTCAGTTCGAAGGCACTTTTAAAATCGGTGTACAAACCTACGGAGTACACGTAAGAGGGATTGGATAGATCGGACTCAATCATAAGATCGTTGTACAAGCGAAGGACTGCATTCTTGTACATCTTCTTATTTGTTTCATGCAGGAAAACTCTGAAATAAACATCTTCCGTTACGGTCTGAAAAATCTCGTACTTGGTGCTCAACAATCTTTCTTCAACGTCAGGCTGGACCACAACACTTTCCGCAGAGGCGTCAACCAAGGTGAGGTCAATTCTATTGTTGTAGTTTTCAACTTGGCTGTTTGACTCGGGGTCTGGTAATTTTTTTACATAAGGATAATAGGAACCTAAGCCTTTTAGGACGATTCGGTCGCGATCAATTCCTTTGCCAATCATGTATTCGGCTATTTTTTCTGCTCGTTTGATGCAAAACATCAATTCGAATTCAGGCAATCCTTCTTGTAGGGAATAAGAGCTTATGATGATATTGGAGCTCTTATCGTCTTTCATTCTTTTGATGTTTTTATCGATGATCTTCTTGTTATCAGAAGTCATGATATCCACATCGCTTTCAAAGAAGATAGGATTTAGCTCAATGGCTGCAATTTCTGCATTGTTGCTGACTTGTTCTTGCTGCTTTGATTCTTGTGCTTCGAGACGTTCTTCTTCCATTCGTTTTTCTTGCTCCATTTTCTCAGCAGCAAGGCGCTCTTCCTCCATGCGTTTTTCTTCAGCAAGCTTCTCTGCTGCCATTCTTTCATCTTCCATCTTCTTTTCTTCAGCCAGCTTTTCTGCTGCTAGGCGTTCCTCTTCCATTCTTTTTTGCTCAGCCATTTTTTCGGCAGCAAGACGTTCCTCTTCTCGTTTTTCTTCTTCTGCCAATCGTTCAGCAATGAGTCTTTCTTTTTCTTCTTGTTGTTCTTTAGCCAACTTCTCCGCCGCCATTCTTTCTTCTTCTAGTCTCTTCTCTTCAGCCAACTTCTCTGCTGCCCTTCTTTCTTCTTCTAGTCTTTTCTCTTCTGCCAACTTCTCCGCCGCCATTCTTTCTTCTTCCAATCGCTGCTCTTCAGCCAACTTCTCCGCCGCCATTCTTTCTTCTTCCAATCGCTTCTCTTCAGCCAACTTCTCTGCTGCCATTCTTTCTTCTTCTAGTCTCTTCTCTTCAGCCAACTTCTCCGCCGCCATTCTTTCTTCTTCCAATCGTTTCTCTTCAGCCAACTTCTCTGCTGCCAATCTTTCTTCTTCCAATCGCTTCTCTTCAGCCAACTTCTCCGCTGCCATTCTTTCTTCTTCTAGTCTTTTCTCTTCTGCCAACTTCTCCGCCGCCATTCTTTCTTCTTCCAATCGCTTATCTTCAGCCAGCTTCTCTGCTGCCATTTTCTCCTCTTCTAATCGCTCCTCCTCAGCCAACTTCTCCGCTGCTATTCTTTCTTCTTCCATTTTCTTTTCTTCTGCTAGCTTCTCAGCTGCCAGTCGCTCCTCTTCTTTTCTTAATTCTTCCGAGTTATCATATGCATATTCTTCATCCTTCACACTAGACTTGATCAGACTGAGTGGTTGCTTGGGTTCTGAAGTATGCACTTGATATCCTTGTCTAAGGTATACCGTAAAAATATCGTAGCCACCATGTGTATCTGTTCTTCTGTTTGAGGATAGATATGCTTGAAAGCCTTCTTCTTGAATCCTAAACTGGATATCATCTTCTGGCGAATTTAATGGAAAATCATAGCTTACTATTTCGCCCCATTCATCTCCTTTCTTTGAAGCAGAAAAGATATCGAAACCACCGATGCTATTCGGATTGTCGGATGAGAAAAACAATTGGTCTTGCTTTTCACTCATAAATGGATATCGATCATTATAATTTGAATTGATCTCAGGACCAAGATTTACTGGATCGGACCAACCACTTGTTGAAAAGGTCGAAATATAAAGATCGTATCCTCCATAACCGCCTTCACGGTTACTTGCAAAAATCATTGTCTCATCGTTCACTAGGTAGACATCTGTATCACCAGACACTGCCTTCGTTTCTGAAAAAATCACACGCTGATTGTGCTTGCTTTCTGAATATCGATTAAGATAGAGTCTGTTGCTTCCTGAATCATCGCCTCTGAGGAAAACCATCACAGATCCATCGAGACTGCAGTCTTGAAGCAATTCATTGTTTTCTGTATTCAGACTTGAATGAATCAGATGTGCTGTCTTCCATGTTCCCTCGAGTTGTTCTGCGCTGAACAGGTCAAAATTATCTTGTGCTCTATTGGAAGAAAAGTGATAGCGGTTGACAAATGATGGGCTCGGTACAGGATTGATTTCATCATCAGCTGAATTTACAATATTACCTGCATTTTCTACAAGGCCTATGTCCTCATCATCTTTATAACCAAACTGCATTCCTGAAAAGCAATTTTTAATGGCCTTGGCAACATCAGGTCTGATTTCTTCACTAGCCTTTAGGTCTCGTATATAAGATTTGTAAAAGAAAATAGCGTCTTCATACTTGCGCATCGAGTGATTGATGCGACCCATATAATACTTAAGTTCAGCCTGTGTGTTTCCTAATTGATATGCCGTGGTAAGGTCTTTTGACGCTGCGATCAATTGGTTGATTTGATAACTACAGATTCCTCTTTTGGCTAGAGCGACTTTGTCTTTTTCTATATTCTTAATCAGATTGTACTGATCAAACGCTTTTTGGTACTCCTTGGCTTTGTAGTATTTCTCGGCTAGTTTCTTGGGATTTTGTGCTGACAGCGACCCGCAGACAGGGAGGCTGAATGATAAAACCAACAACAAATTGAGTACAAAACGCATAAACACACCCTTATATATAAATATTCTTAAGACATAAGTACCTCAAAAATAGCGTTTTTGCCGTGAAAACTAAATAGTTTGCGACTTATCGAAAGCCTCCAGATAATCCGCTACTCTTTTTAAGAACGAACCTCCCAAGAAGCCATCTACTACTCTGTGGTCATATGATAACGACATAAACATCATTTGGCGTATTGCTATCGCATCTCCAGACTCCGTTTCGATCACTGCTGGTTTTTTTCTTATCGCTCCTAAAGCAAGAATAGCAACCTGTGGTTGGTTGATGATCGGCGTACCCATCACATTCCCAAATGTCCCCACATTGGTTACCGTAAATGTTCCATCTTGAATGTCCTCTGGCTTCAATTTATTGTTTCGAGCTTTGTTGGCAAGCCCATTAACCTGTTGGGTCAAGCCGACCATATTAAAGCCATTGGCATTTTTAATTACTGGTACGATTAAGTTGCCAGATGGCAAAGCTGTTGCCATTCCGATATTGATATTTTTCTTCTTGATGATTTTTGTTCCTGAAGGATCTACAGAAACATTCACCATTGGGAAATCTTGAATGGCTCTTACTACTGCTTCGATAAAGATCGGTGTGAAGGTAATTTTCTCTCCATACTTTTCTTTAAATTCTCCTTTCACAGAATTCCTCCAGTTTACCAAGTTGGTTACATCTGCTTCTACAAATGAAGTAACGTGTGGAGATGTTTTTTTAGACATCACCATGTGGTCAGCAATCAGTTTTCTCATACGATCCATCTCGATGATCTCGTGCCCACCTGAAGTTGAAACTTCTGTATTTGCTACAGGTGCAGCTTTTTGTACCGGTGCTGATGGTGTTGCTGCTGGTGCTGGTTGTGCAGCTGGTGTACTTACTGCAGCAACCACAGCTGGTGCTGCAGCGGCAGGCATTCCACCTCCATTATTTCTATTGCTGATGTAGTTTAGTAAATCCTTCTTGGTCACTCTTCCTCCTTTTCCTGAACCATTGATTGATTCAAGTTCAGCCAGTGATACATTTTCTGCTTTAGAAATAGATCTTACCAACGGAGAATAAAATTTCCCATTATTGTTTGTTGGAATTTTTGCCCCATTGCTTGCTGCTGGCGATGGAACATAAGGCACAGATTCTTTCACTGCCGCAGGAGCTGCTGCTACTTCTGGTTGAGGAGTTGCTACAGGCGCGACTGCCGGTGTTGCTTCAACCGGAGTTGGCGCTGCTGCCGGTGCTGGTGCAGATTGAGCTACTGCAGGTGTTTCCGCCACTGCTCCTTCTGTTTCCAGAATAGCAATGACTTGACCTACGGGTACCACATCATTCACCTGGTGAAGGATTTCAACCAATACGCCATCAACTGGTGAAGGAATTTCTGAATCAACTTTATCTGTTGCGATTTCAAGGATGGTTTCATCCTCTTCAATCTTATCTCCTACGTTCTTAACCCAGTTGAGAATTGTAGCTTCCATGATACTTTCTCCCATCTTAGGCATTACCAGTTCTACCTTGGCCATATTGTGTTGTTTTTAGACTGCAAAAATAGTTATTTCTGTGCCACTAGCAACCGTCTAAATGCATTCAATGCATAAGCGGCTGAATATTTAATATTCATCTCCCGATTTTTAGTCAATTGGAGCTTTTTAGTGATTATATTTTTCTCATTCCCATAGGCTACCCATACCGTACCTACTGGTTTATCAGGAGTTCCACCACCTGGACCTGCAATTCCCGATATTGCTATACAATAGTCAGAACCTGTTGCTTTTATACCCCCTAGCACCATTTCTGTAACCACTTCCTCACTTACCGCCCCCTTTTCCTGTAATGTCTTTTTCTTGACACCAAGCAACTTTTCTTTTAAATCATAACTATAAGCTGTCACGGCTCCATCATACACGGTAGATATTCCTGGAGTAGAAACCATAAGATTAGAAACATATCCTCCAGTACAACTCTCAGCCAGGGTCACTTTTTCATTTCGCTCTTTCAGCAATTTCATAATTGCCATTGGAAGGGTTTCACCATCATACCCAAAAACAAATTTGGAAATCCGCTCCTCAATCTGCCCAGCAATATCCATTACCACCTTCTTTGCATGCTCATTATCTTCTGAATTTCCACTTACACGCACGCGTACTTGAGCGATTCCCGGTAAGTAAGCCAGGGATATGCCTTTCGGCAAATTTGATTCTATGTCTGCAATGGTTTCTGCAATGATTGTCTCGCCAGTGCCTGCAGTGTGGATTGTACGGTGAAAAATCTCACTGACGGCCTTGTCTTCCTGCAGTTTCTTCTTCAAATCATGGTTGAAAATATACTTCATTTCTGATGGTACTCCTGGCATTGAGACGATTATGGAATCTTTGTATTCAAGCCACATTCCTGGAGCTGTTCCCATATTATTGGCCAACATAACAGCACCGATTGGCATATAACATTGTAGTCGATGCGCCTCTTTCATTGGGATGTTTCTTCGCTTAAAATAGTCCTCAATTTTATCAAAAGTCTCTTGATGAAACTCCATCCCAATCCCCAATAAATCGGCAATGGTTTTCTTCGTTATATCATCTTTTGTCGGACCTAATCCACCTGTAATAAAGATAAATGAAACCTTATCAGCAAGCTCATCAATGCTACTCATAATCATCTCTCGACTATCCGAGATAGATCTTTTTTCCAAGATCTCGATTCCCAACGCATTTAATTCTTGACCAAGCCATGAGGAATTGGTATCCACCACTTGCCCAATCAATAACTCTGTCCCTATCGTCAATACTGCAGCCTTCATTATTTTTTAAAAATTATTTCTCTATGATTAAATTTTCTCTCTCCATTTTCATCCTCGACAATCAGTTGGCCATCATCTGAAACACCCTTTATAATTCCAGTAAAGTTTTGTCCATTATCGCTTTGCGCAAATGTTGATACGCTACCTAATAAATACAATTTGCTGGTATATTGTTTTTTCAAATTCAGAATTGATTGCTCGTCATAAAATTGGAATCGTTTTTCTAAGTAGACAATCATATTTGCGAAAAGCGTATTCAGATCAAAATCCTTTCCACAAGACTGTTTAAAAGAGATAGGGTTTGGCAAATCAGAAGGAAAATCCTCCTCATTTATATTGATGCCCACACCTATTAAAGATTTAGAAATATATTGCTGACTAAGTGTATTTTGGACCAATATTCCGGCTACCTTTTTAGATTTTATATATATATCATTTGGCCATTTGATCTGCACATCATCCCCAATAATACTAGCAATCCAGTCCCTCAGAGCCAATGAAACAATCATATTTAAATGGAACTGATTTCTTGCCAAAAGTTGGTTAATACCTATTTGGAGGGAAAATGTCATGTTTTTATCCATTCCACTGTACCATTTTCTTCCAATTTGTCCCTTTCCCGCCGACTGTTTGTAGGTGTATAGCACTATATTTGTGTTATTAGAGTTTTTTGAAACAGTATTGGGGAAATCTGCGTTAGTAGATAGGACCGATGCCTTGTAGATCCATTTTGGGAAGGAATAATTTCTAAAAACTCTAGACATCGATTTTATAAGGTTACCTAATTAAGAAAGCTAAAATTTGAACTCACAAAAAGCAAGTACAACAGCAACTGATTCGCATGCTGAATATATCGCAACAATAATAGATAGTATTCAGGACATCAAGGGCAAAAATATCATAAAGCTTGATCTTAGAAAATTAGAAGATCGTCCGACTGATTTTTTCATCATTTGTCAAGGTGAATCATCAACACAAGTAAAGTCGATTGCTTCCAATATAAAAGTCAGACTTAAAGACGAATTGAACATTCTTCCAGTAAGTAGCGAAGGAATTGATGGGGCTAAATGGATTTTGGTCGATTATTTTGATGTGATTGTACATGTTTTCTATCCTGAGACCAGAGACTTTTACGATCTTGAAGATTTATGGAGTGATGCCGATATGACCCATTACGAAGATTTAGATTAAAAAAATACTACCTAAAACAATTACCTAAGTTTCTTTAAACTTAACAAGAGCAATTAATGAGCGAACAAACAAAAAATAAAAAGCCCAATTATAATCCATATTGGATTTACGGACTTGTGATCTTGATGATCCTTATTTTCTTCAATATGATGAGAGTAGTAGGCGCAGGACCAAAGAAGATCCGTAAGGGTGAGTTTTTTGAAATGGCCAAAGCTGGTCAAGTCAAAAAGATAGATGTCGTTAATCAAAGTCTGATCAACGTGTATCTAAACGAAAAAGGTATGAAAGCCTTTCCTGATTTTAAGGATAAAAAGATTCTTCCACAACCACATTTTTCATTTGATATCGGAACTCTTGAAGTTTTCGAAGCGGAACTTAATGCTTTCAATGCATCGGTAGGTCCAGAAAAATTCATAGATCCATATTATAAAGTTCAGACCAATTGGGTCGGAAACATGATGGGTTGGTTCTTCCCGATACTTCTCTTGATTGGACTATGGGTATTCTTTTTAAGGAGAATGGGCGGTGGCGCTGGTGGTGCCGGTGGTCAAATCTTTAATATTGGAAAATCGAAGGCACAGTTGTTTGACAACACCAAGGTTGATGTTACTTTTCAAGATGTTGCGGGACTAGAAGAAGCCAAGGAAGAAGTAATGGAAGTGGTTGACTTTCTACAAAATCCTAAGAAATATACTTCACTAGGTGGGAAGATCCCAAAGGGAGTTCTTTTGGTAGGACCTCCTGGAACAGGAAAAACACTTTTGGCGAAAGCCGTGGCAGGAGAAGCAGGAGTACCATTCTTTTCAATCTCAGGTTCTGATTTCGTAGAAATGTTTGTCGGTGTAGGAGCGTCAAGAGTAAGAGACTTGTTTAAGCAAGCGAGAGAAAAAGCACCATGTATCGTATTTATAGATGAGATTGATGCCATCGGTAGAGCAAGAGGAAAAGGAGCGGTTCAAGGTGGAAACGATGAAAGAGAAAATACATTGAATCAATTGTTGGTTGAGATGGATGGTTTCAGCACAGACAAAGGGGTAATCCTGATGGCTGCCACCAACAGACCAGATATTCTTGATTCAGCATTGATGAGACCAGGTAGATTTGATAGACAGATCGGAATCGACAGACCTGACTTGAACGGAAGAGAGGCAATCTTCAAAGTGCACCTTAAGTCCATCAAGATCAGTGAAGAAATCGATGCAAAAGTATTGGCTGAAATGACACCAGGATTTGCAGGAGCCGAAATCGCAAATGTAGCCAACGAATCTGCTTTGATCGCGGCAAGAAGAGGAAAAAAGGCTGTTGACATGGATGACTTCAACTATGCCCTTGATAGAGTAATCGGTGGTCTAGAAAAGAAAAACAAACTGATCTCTCCGAAAGAAAAAGAAATCATTGCATTCCACGAAGCAGGTCACGCAATCTGTGGATGGTTCTTGGAGTATGCATCGCCACTGGTTAAAGTGACAATTGTACCAAGAGGAATAGGCACATTGGGTTACGCACAATATCTTCCAAAAGAAGAATACATTACGCGTACCGAACAATTAAACGATAGGATGTGCATGACCTTAGGAGGAAGAGCTGCTGAGAAAATCATCTTTGATAAAATCTCAACAGGAGCTCAGAACGACCTTGATCAAGTAACCAAAATGGCATACTCAATGATTGCTATCTATGGAATGAATGACAAGGTAGGTAATGTCTCATTCCACGGAATGCAACAAGATCAATTCAGTAAGCCTTACTCGGATGAAACCGCTACAATGATTGACGAAGAAGTAAGGCTCATGATTGATGTGCAATATGAAAGAGCACAACAACTTTTGAAAGATAGAAAAGAAGAACTTCACATCTTAGCCAAGCAGTTGCTTGAGAAAGAAGTACTTCTGAAATCAGACGTAGAAAGATTGATAGGTCCTAGACCCTATCAAGAACACACTCCTATTTTAAAACCGGGAGAAAAGAAAAACTACGACGAGTTGTTTGAGAACGAAGGTGAGGCTGCGGTGTAATTTAAATTAATGATGATATCATTAGGTTTAATGTCCTAATGATTTTTAGATTCGTATAATAATCTGAAGCATGAGTGATACCATAAAACATGAATGCGGACTAGCAATGGTCCGTTTATTAAAACCGATACAGTATTACACTGAGAAATATGGAACACCTCTCTACGGATTAAACAAAATGCAGCTGCTGCTCCAGAAGCAAAGGAACAGAGGTCAAGATGGTGCTGGACTAGCTACCATTAAGCTTAATGTAAAGCCGGGAAACAGATACATAAGCCGTAAAAGAAGCAATGCTTCTAATTATATCGCTGACTTGTTTCATCAGATCTATTCCCATTTTGATGATGTGACTCCTGAACAGATGCATGACTCCAACTGGCTCAAGGCCAATAAGCCATACGTAGGCGAAGTATATTTGGGTCACCTCAGGTATGGAACACATGGCCTTAACACAATAGAAACTTGCCACCCATTCTTACGATTGAACAATTGGATTACAAGAAACTTGGTGATTGCAGGAAATTTCAATCTTACCAATGTAAACGAACTTTTTCAAGAGTTACTTTCATTTGGCCAACATCCAAAAGAAAAATCGGATACGGTAACCGTCATGGAAAAAATCGGACACTTCCTAGATGATGAAGTCCAAAGATTGTTCAACTGGTTCAAAGCAGAAGGCTATGACAATGATGAGATCACACAATTAATTGGTGAGCATCTTGATGTTGCTAGACTTTTGCAGAGAGCAAGTAGAAAATTTGATGGTGGGTATGTGATGGCGGGGATGATTGGTCATGGTGATGCATTCGTGATGAAAGACTCAGGTGGAATCAGACCTGCATTTTATTACCAAGATGATGAAATCGTTGTTGTCGCTTCCGAGCGACCAGCGATACAGACTTGCATGGGTGTTCATATTTCTAAAGTAAAAGAAATAGGACCAGGAAATGCATTGATCATCAAAAAGAATGGAACTGTATCTGAAGTATCAGTAAAAGATCCAGACGAAAGAACTTCTTGTTCATTTGAAAGAATATATTTCTCAAGAGGTACTGACAGAGATATCTACCTTGAAAGAAAAAAACTTGGACAACAGTTGGCCAAGCAAGTGCTAGAAGCTGTTAATTACGATACCTCCAATACTATTTTCTCTTTTATCCCCAATACAGCCGAAGTTGCTTACTATGGATTGATAGAAGGAATAAACGATGAACTTGATGCCCTTAAAAAAAGGAAGATTCTCGAAAAACCAAACTTGACTGAGGCTGAACTTGATGAGATCATGGCGATCAAACCAAGAGTAGAGAAAATCGCAGTCAAAGATGCCAAGATGAGGACATTCATTGCAGATGACGCGAGTCGTGATGATTTGGTGTCACGTGTTTACGACGTAACCTATGGTTTGGTTAAAAACAAAGTGGACACATTGGTCATGCTCGATGACTCTATTGTAAGAGGAACCACATTGAAGAAAAGTATTCTTAAAATATTGGATACACTTCAACCTAAAAAAATCATCATTGTCAGTTCGGCACCTCAGATAAGATATCCAGATTGCTATGGAATCGATATGTCTAAGATGAAAGAATTTGTAGCCTTCAGAGCCTTGGTGAATTTGATTAAAAAAACCAACCAAGAACATCTTCTAGGAGAAACCTACGAGCGCTGCGAGATGCAAATGAAAATCTCCGGAGTAGAACCAAAGAATGAAGTACAGGCATTGTACGACTTATTCACACTAGACGAATTGAATGAAGAAATAGCCAAAATTGTTACCCCACCCAACTTAGTGGCTGAGGTAGAGGTTATCTATCAGACTGTGGAAGGATTGCACAAGGCTTGCCCTGATCATAAAGGAGATTGGTATTTCTCTGGAAACTACCCTACAGCAGGAGGTTTTAGGGTTGTAAATAAGTCCTTTATGAACTACATCAAGAAAATCGACAAAAGAGCTTATTTTTAGAGGTAATTACTTAAATTTGAGCCTTTAACACATTAGGTTTATTTTTAATTTATAGCTATGGGAAAGATATTACAGATTTCCATCTACTCGGTATTACTCATTTTAGTCTTCTTATTTTTTGGTTCCATGCTTAAGTCATGTGGCAATTCTGCTGCAGATACTATCAGCGATACCACTAAAAAAGTAGCTGACAACATTGAGAACGCAGGTGGAGAAATTATTGCCAAAGCAGAATCTACACTAGAAGATGTAGGCGAGGAATTTGAAGGGGGCGATATCAATTTTGCAGACACAGATTCTAAAACAACCTCTTATACTGCTGATTCAAAAAAACCTGAACCAACAAAGGCAGCAACAAGCACTACGAAAGTAACCGCTGAAACAGAAACTACTAAAAGTAACGACAACAGTAATAGCGATGACTACGAACCTTCCTATGTTGTTGAAGATACTGAGCCGACTCCAGCGGCACCTGCTCCAGAAAAAAAGGCACCTGTTACAAAGAGTACGACAAGTTCATCTGCTTCCTCAAATGGAGCCAGTGGAAGATACCTATTAATTACAGGCAACTATTCACAAGAAGGCAATGCAAAAGCAATGGTTAAGAAATTGAAGAACAAAGGATTTTCCAATGCAGAACATGTCATTTTTGAAGGATCAAGATATTACACAGTACTCGCTGGAAAGTATTCCTCTATGTCTTCAGCCAATAATGCCAAGGCAGACTTAGGCGGTATAGATGCATACGTTCAAAAAAGAAGAGACTAATGTGTGGTAGGTCTTCCCTCACGAAGACTGAAAAAGAATTAGAGGCACGCTTCAATGCGACTTTCTATTCTGACGAATTGGAGCGATACAATCCGCTCCCTAATTTCAACGTGGCACCATCACATTTTCATCCTGTCATTACCAATAAAGAACAAAACCACATACGATTGTTCCGTTGGGGTCTTGTGCCCAACTGGGCCAAAGACATCAAGATTGGCTACAAGATGATCAATGCTAGAAAAGAAACCATCACAGAAAAGAATGCATTCAAATATGCCCTCAAACAAAAACGATGCATCGTACCGATGGATGGATTCTACGAATGGAAAAAACTAGGTAAAAACAAGCAGCCTTATTATATAAAAACCACCGATCAGGAAATTTTCTGCTGCGCCGGACTTTGGGAAATTTGGCAATCTCCAAGAGATGAGGTAGTCGAATCATTTACCGTTATCACACAAGAACCAAATTCCATGCTCAAAGATATTCATGATAGAATGCCTGCTATACTACTTCCCGAACAAGAAAAGCTATGGTTGGATGATAGTATTCCGCCTGAAGAACTTCTTGACATGATTACACCATACCCCCAAGAGCTCATGGAAGCATTCCCCGTTTCCAATCGAGTAGGTAAAGTCAGTGAAAACGACGCCGAACTCATAAAGCCTGTTCCACCATTAGACCATTTCGAACAAGGAAATCTATTTGGTTAATTTATGAAAACAGAAAACAACAAGCAATGGGTCGTATACATTCTCAATTGTAATGACAAAACATTGTATACCGGCATTACCAATGAGATAGACCGACGGCTCCTTGAACACAATGACGATTCGCCAAAAAGCAAAGCAGCACGATACACTCGAGCCAGACAACCCGTCAAACTCGTCTATCAAGAATTTTGTTCGGATCGGATAGAAGCAAGCAAACGAGAATATGCTATCAAAAAATTAAGCAGAAAACAAAAACAAACGCTGATAACTAGCAGTCAATAAGCATTAGCTCATTCTAAAAGTATGGAGTTTCAGTATGGTTGGTGCAAAACACCGATTCTTTGCCTTTAATCTACAAGGATACACTAGAGGATATTATTATCTCCTACAACTTTACATCACAATACTTTCCGCCTAATTTGATTGAAACAAAATCGGGCAACATGAAAATATTACTTACCAGCTTAATCATTTTTTTACATCTAGGCCTCGCTGCAGATATCAAAGAAAAATCTGTAAACTCAACAATAAGACAGGTCACAGTATTTGAAAGTGGCGCTCAAGTATCACGTACAGCCAGCACCAATATCCCTCAAGGCAACTCCATCCTTAAGTTTGTAGACATAGCTCCGCACATACTATCAAACAGTATACAAGTAAAGGGAACAGGAGACTTTACCATCTTGTCTGTCAAATACAATCAGAATTATTTAAACAAAGCAAAGATGTCAGATGAATTGGAGTTTAACGAATCAAAAATTAAAAGCATTAAGGAATTGATCGAAGACAAACAATCATTACTGCTTACACTGAGAGAAGAATACAACTTGATAACAAGTAATAAATCTATTGGAGGTCAACAAGGAGTAAATGTAGAAGACCTAAAATCAATAGCAGCATTTTATCAAGTACGCTTAAAAGAAATCAAGCAAGAAGAGCTATCCATATCTAGACAGATCATACAATTAAACAAAGAATTAGAAGACTTCAAGAAACAGAAAGAAAACCTATCGAGAAGCTTCAAAGATTATACGAGTGAAGTAATAATCAACATTGAATCTAAGAAAGCAACAAAAGCAGACTTTACATTAAGCTACCTGATTAAAAATGCAGGATGGTTTGCCAATTACGATGCCAGAGTGAAAGATGTAAACAGTCCGGTTGAGTTACTCTACAAAGGACGAGTATACCAAACTTCAGGTGAAGATTGGAAAAATGTGAATCTAACTTTATCTACTGGTAACCCTCAAGAAAATGCCTTGAAACCGACCATCTCAACCTGGTGGATCGGGTACCAACAAAAAAATTATCAGACTCCATACTATCAACCTGGGGCTTATTCAGGCTTAACATGGAGTGGAAACGATCGTACAGTAAGTGGAATCGTAACTGACAGTTCGGGAGAACCATTAATAGGTGCAAATATCATTCTTAAAGGAACCTCTACAGGAACCATTACAAATATCGATGGGACTTACACATTACAAGTACCAGCAGGTGATTTTGAATTGGTCGTCAGTTATGTTGGTTATAATAATTTTGAAACACGAATAAACTCCAACACCATGAACATTGTATTGGATAATTCTCATGAGCTTTTAAGCGAAGTCGTTGTAACTTCTTCACCAATAAGGCAACTACCATCAAGAACAGTAAGTGCACTTTCATCAACGGTAGCAGGAATTAGAAATAGAGAATACACCAACCAAGAACAAGCCAAAAGTATTAACCTATCAGAAGTCGACAACACAACAAGCATAGAGTTTAAAATTGAAAATCCATATACCATTCCTTCTGATGGCCAACAGTACTCCGTAAAAATGGTAAAGCACTTTCTTGAAGCTGATTATGAATATTATTGTGTGCCGAAATTAAACAGTGATGCATTCTTAACCGCTGAAATTCCAGACTGGAGCGGACTACACTTATTGACTGGAGAACTAAATATATTCTTTAAGGATAGCTACTTAGGCAAGTCGATGCTTAACGCAAATAATCTTTCTGATACATTAAGTATCTCTCTTGGTGTTGATAAAGACATCGTTGTACAAAGAACAAAAATCAAAGATCTATCTAAAAGGAGAGTTATCGGTCTGAAAAAGATAGAATCAAGATCATGGAATATTGACATCCTAAACAAAAAGAACCAACCCATTAGAATTGTCATCAAGGACCAATTTCCAATTGCAACAAATGAAGATATCTCTGTCGATAGAATCAACTATGGAGGTGCCGAATTAGATGAAGATTCTGGGATTTTAACATGGACCCACAATCTATCCCCAGGAGCAAGTAAAGAAACCAATTTTGCATACAGTATTAAGTACAACAAAAAGAAATATATCCATCAACCATAATAGGTACCTTTTTACAATGGACTGATGCGATAGAATACTGAAAATCATAGAAAATGATCAAAATTTGGCCTTAAAAGCGCTTATTTCAGGATTTTTTAACTTATTTATTAGAAACTCCCTAACTTCGATGAACGTTAATACTATTGATGAAAACCCGTAAGACATATAGAATATTTGCCTTGAGCATGTCCTTACTGATGCTAATAAGCTCGGTCGGTTTCTCTGCGGACTTTCATTTCTGTCAAGGTGAGTTTAAAAACTTAGCCTTGTTCACCAAAGCCAAGTCGTGTCATGAGCTTGCTGCCATGCATTCCTCATGCCATTCCAAAACTACTTCTTGTCATGCATCAGAAGTAAGTTGCGATAGTGATGAAGAAGATGGATGTTGTGACAACAACACAGAATTAATGCAGCTTGATGTTGATTATTCGTTTGGCGGTATGGCCATCGAAAATCAAATAGATGTGCAAGATCATCTTACGATATTACCAAGTAAATTTCCTACTGAATATAGTGCACTTACTTATCCTGCACAATATCAGAACTACAAACCCCCACTCCTGGTCGAGAACATCATTGTTCGCTTCCAAACCTTCCTTTGTTAGAATTTTTAATGTTTGAATTAAGTAGCTAGTTCGCCCAGAACTAAGGCTATCGAATTTTGTGTACCTAAACATTAGAAATGAAAATAAAAACATTTTATAAAAAATATATATTGCTATGCTTGCTTGGCCTCTGTCTTTCAAGCATAGACCTTAAAGCACAAGGACCGCCGATTACTGCGGACAAACCGATCATGCTTTCTTCCAATAGTTTCATTGCTAAAACATTGACAGAATATAGAAGTACGGATTTTGGTAGGTTTACCAAGGTGCCGCTCATGCTTCATTACATCTTTCATAAAAATGCACTTATCGCCGTTCACCTTCCTTGGGTCACTTATGACTTTGATCCAGGTTTTGGATTTGATGGATCAGGCTTTGGCGATGCAAATATTTTATTTAAGTATCAGTTTTATAGAAATGATAAAACGGGAAAGACGTTTAGATTGGTGGGTAAAACTTTACAGAATCTTCCGACCGGTGAAAGAGAAGTTAACTTGCATGACATGAGTACTGGACTCTATAAATCATATGTAGCTCTTGTCGCAGGTTATGAAACCATTAAGTACGGAATCTCAAGTGAGGTGGGATACAATTATTCCCCTCAAGATGATACCGACGAACTAAAAGTGAAGTTGGGATTTGGTCTACCATTGCTCAAGCAGGTTTATCCAGTAAATCAAATCAATTTATACTTTGAATACGAATACACGAGAGCACCTGAGACAGGCTCAGACATTTTATTGTACGCGCAGGGCATTCAATATGCCAGAAAAAAAGTAACATTAGAAACCGCGATACAACTTCCATTATTTCAAACAGCACTTCACCATGGAAATAGAAAATTTTCTTGGTACATGGGTGCGAGATATATCATATAACTATTAAAAACAATCACGATGAAAAAAATAAAATATTCAATCGGACTGATCATACTATTCTTCTTTGCAGGTATCAATATGAGCCATGCACAGAAAGCCAAAAAAGAAAAAGACAATTACACGGTCATGGTTGACGGTTTGGGTTGTCCATTTTGCGCATATGGTCTTGAGAAAAAATTCAAAGAACTGAAGGGTGTCAAAGGCGTTCAGATTGACATGGAAACAGGACAATTTGATTTTACTTTTCCAGCAGAGAGTCCCTTGACTGTAGAAGAAGTAGAAAACCAAGTGGATGCTGCCGGATACACTGCCGTATCTACCACCATCATCCGAGCAGACGGAACTGTTTTAAAGAGTGAAGAGAAAATCAAAACCTTGGATGAGTCTGCTTTGGTCACTGAAGAAGTATACGTTTTCGGAAATTGCGGCATGTGTAAAGCCAGAATCCACAAGGCAGGAAATTCTATGGAATCAGTTGCTTCAGTTGACTGGAACATGGATACAAAAATGTTGAAAGTAACCTATGATTCTTCTAAAACCACCATTGGTGAAATCGAAGAAAAAATGGCAGCTGTAGGTCATGATACCAAGAATGAGAAAACAGCTAGTGACGTTTATGAAGCATTGCCTGGTTGTTGTAAATACGAAAGAGAAAATTAACATGAATAGAATTTATTTATTCCTAGCACTCGCATGTCTCTTTGTTGCTTGTCAGCCTGCAGGACCGAGTTGGACATTTGATAAGTCTATCGACATCAAGGGTATTGCTCCGATCGGAATAGTAGCAGAAGGCGATCATTTTTGGATTTCAGATGGAGACAATAAACGCTTACTAAAGGTAACAATGGACGGGAAGATTGTTGTCGAAGAAAAAGATTTTGAGAGACCGATGCACATTGCGGCTGATGGTGGAAAAGTGTTTATTCCATCTTTTGGAGATGACAATATTATTGAATACAAAGATGGTAACAGGATCATCGTGCCTATGAAAGATAGTCTTGATGCTCCAGCGGGTGTTGATGTCCAAGGAAAAGAAATGGCGATTGCCGATTTTTACAATCACCGTATCTTATATAGCAATGGCACCGATTGGCTGAATATTGGAAAAGAAGGAAATGGCGATCTTGAGTTCTACTACCCTACTGATGTGCAGATGGTGGGCGATAAAATTTACGTGGCCGATGCATACAATAATAGGATACAGATCATTGACAAAAAAGGAGGGCATGTAAAGAACATGGGTAGAGAAGAAAAAATGAATGCCGCTACTGGTATCTATGTCGACAATGAGGACATATACATTACCGATTACGAACATGATCGTGTATTGGTCTACAACAACAAGGGTGAGCTTACCGCAGAAATAAATGAAAATTTGGCCAAGCCCACTGATTTAATTGTTTACCAAGATCAACTTTTTATCATTAACTATAAATCACAATCAATAAGCGTCTTTAAAAAGTGAAATTGTACTTAGTCCTTTTCGTTCTATGCCTAACGGCTTGTAATTCCGATTCAAAAGTGGATCTGTTAATTAGCGATGTGGATAATCCCTCTGAATTCGGTGGCGAGTCTCGCCTTTCGGCAAATGGGGACCAGCTCATTTTGAGTTGGGTAGAACAAAAGGAAGACTTAAGCAGTAGCTTGAGTATGAGTAAATTTCAAAATGGTCGTTTCTCCGAAGTAATTAAGATATCTGAAGGAGACAATTGGTTTGTCAACTGGGCAGACTTTCCATCCGTAACAGCTTATGCTGGGAATGAAAATCATCTGGTAGCACATTGGTTGCAAAAAAGCGGCGAAGGAACTTATGATTATGATGTTAAAATATCTCAGACGAAAGACGGAGGCACAACATGGTCTCCGCCTTTCACTCTGCACTCCGATGGCATCAAGGCCGAACACGGTTTTGTCAGCCTAACACCAGCAGGTGAGGATAGAATGTTTGCGGTTTGGCTTGATGGCAGGAACACCAAAGATAAAATCCATGATTCAAAAACAAACCCACATAGTCACAGCGAAAGCATGACTTTACGCTCTTGTGAATTTGATATCAATGGAAATGTATATCAAGAAACCGAATTGGATCATCGAGTTTGTGACTGTTGTCAAACAGATGTAGTACAACCAGAAGGCAAAAATCCTTTGGTCGTTTATCGAGATCGATCCGATACTGAAGTAAGAGATATTTTTATAAAAAGAAAAGTCAATAATAAATGGATGGCTCCCAAGCCTGTATGGTCAGAAGGATGGCACATTGCAGGTTGTCCAGTGAATGGACCTACCATTGCGCATTCGGATTCCTTTGTAGCAGTAGCTTGGTACACCGAATCCAATGAAACTCCAAAAATACTACTAAGCTTTTCCAATAACCATGGTTCTGATTTTCAGAAACCTATCCGAATTGACAATGGCAATCCCATTGGAAGAGTTGATCTTGTTTTTCAAAATGGAAACACGGCTTGGGTTAGTTGGATTGAGAAATCAGAATCAGGAGCCCAATTAAGAATAGCAAAAGTGAATCAAGATGAAAAACTTGAAGATCATTTTGTAACGAACATCAGTGAAAAAAGAAAATCGGGATTCCCCATTTTAGCATTATATCAAGATGACTTATATTTAAGTTATTCAGAAGTTGTTGATGAGAATCGCACAGAGATTAAGGTAAAGAAAATAGAGATATAAAAAAGGCCATGATTCCATCATAGCCTTTTTTATTTTAGTTTTAAATCTTTATTTAATTGAGATATCCTTTGCTATTGCACCACCTCGAGAATAAAGCAATAAAAGCAGCAAAAGCCAAAACTACCATTCCCATTGTCATCGCGCTTCCTCCTGCGATTTCATAAGCATTGGTCATAAAAGAATGAGACATCTGTAGTAGAACACATACAAGCGATAGACCAAAGGCAATCGAAGCCCAGCCTTTTCTCATTAATAAGCCAATCGATCCTACTACACCCAAAACAACTGCGCCTCCAAATACAATTTTAACCCACATCGGTTGGTTTTCATAGAGACCTCGCATTGCAGGTTCCATTGCTGCCAATGCATCCGCTGAAATTGTCATATCACTATAAAAGGCATTGATTCCCATTAAATTCCAGAGCAAGGAGATTACTCCTATGATCCAAAACCATACAGGTACTTGAGGTTTTGTATTTTTCATGTTGTTGGTTTTTTCTTCAATGTATGAAAAAATAAATAATTGAAACCAAAAACCAATTAGGACTTCGTTAACATCAATTATTTCTCGGTCCGAATTTTTCTTTCTAAATTAGGAACAGTTCATTTCTTTTTTCACCTAATTCAGTTAAAATGAAAATACTTCCCATTCTCACAGTTGTAATTTTTTCGATTCATTTTTCTTATTCACAAGAGCTTTCTGCCGAAGATGAAGCATACCAAACCTTGGTAGTGGCTGGAGAAAATTCATTGAAAAACATGGACTATGATTCGTGCATGGTATACTATAAAGAAGCATTTAAGATACGACAGACCAGTTACCTAAGCACGATGAGAAATGCCGCATGCGCTTACAGTGCCGAAGATCAAAAATATTTGGATGAGCAACTTAAGATTGCTTTTGATTTAAGTTGGGGTGGAAGCAAAAATATTTATGACAATTATCCTGAATTTGAATACTTAGCAGGAAGTGAATTCGAAAAAACAATTGAAGAGATGTATTTAAAATATGCTGGTGAAGCTGGCGTCGATCTTGTTATGATGGAAGAGTTTGATCAAATCATCTACGAAGATCAAAGATATCGTCTAGAGATGAATGAGGTAGAAGAAAAATATGGTTATGAGTCCCCACAGATGGATTCACTCTGGGCACTTCAAAATCATGCCGATTCACTCAACACTATGAGAATTACAGAAATCATTGATGAAAAAGGATACCCAGGTAAATCAATGGTAGGTGATGGTCATGCATCGACTGCATTCTTGGTAATCCAACATGCAGAACTTGCTGTTCAAGAAAAATATCTACCAATTATTTCAAAAGCAGCCGATGATGGAGAAGTAAGGTGGAGCTCGGTAGCCCTCTTGGTTGATCGTGTGAACATGAGACAAGGCAAACCTCAGATTTATGGAAGTCAAGTAAGAAAAGATCCAGAAACCAATGAGTTCTATTTTAGTAGAATTGCAGAACCATATAAAGTAGATAGTATCCGTGCAACCGTAGGAATGCGCCCATTGCAATCCTATGCAGACAATTGGGAATTTACGTGGGATCCTGAAAGGCACATCAAAATTAATAATGCCATGGATGCTAAGAAGAATGAAGAGGAAGATAAATAAAAGTGTTTATCGTCTAACTATTTATCATATTGTGAGACCATAATGAAACAACAATATGTGGATTCCTAAATATTACGAAGTAACAGATCAGGCACTAATTTCTGAATTTATAAAATCTGTAGGCTTGGCAACCATCATTAGTCCCGATCGCAAATATCCTTTTGCTACACACATTCCTTTAGAACTTGAAGAAGATGCTGATGGCAACCAAGTTTTAGTGGGTCATTTAGCAAAGGTTAATCCGCAAAGTGAATTGTTAAAAAAGAATCCCAACGCTATGGTGATTTTTCAATCGCCTGCACAACATTATATATCATCATCTTGGTACGAACAACCAAATGCACCTACTTATAATTATATGAGTGTCCACATTTGCGGAAGCGTAAAAATCTTAAATGAGGAAGATACATACCAAAGCGTAAAACGACTTACAGATCGTTATGAAACCAATAGCCAAAATCCAGTCTCCCTAGATACACTACCCGATCCCATCAAAGGGATGTTGAAAGCTGTTACTGGGTTCAAATTAACAATAGAAAAAGTAGAAGCGCAATTTAAGTTGAGCCAAAATAGAAATGAAAAGGACATGCGCAACATCATCGTAGAATTGAAAAAAATAGACACAAAACTATCTCATCTGATGACAGAGGAACTTGAAAGAAGAATTGCAGGTTAATACCAATATCGGAATTGAAAAAAGAAGCGTAACTTTAAAGTGAAACAGAAAAAATGAAAGCAGTAATTGTAGACGATATGCCACTTGCTATCGAAAGCTTGCAAGCAGACCTCAAAGATTACCTTCCTGAAATCGAAATTTTAGATACGGCCAATAGCGTAGTTTCTGGAGCCAAGCTCATCAAAAAACTAAAGCCAGAGCTGGTATTTCTTGACATAGAAATGCCTGATGGACTGGGCTTTGATTTACTTGATCTACTCGAGGAACCTTATCCTAATATTATTTTTGTAACCGGATCCAATGAATACGCCATCAAGGCATTCAGATATTCTGCTATAGACTATATCCTCAAACCAGCAGACCCCGACTTATTAATAGAAGCCGTACAAAAAGTAAAATTAAAAACAGGTCTTAGTAATCAGCAATTGAATATAGCCAAAGATTCAATGAAAAATAATGCTACATCTCAGCTCGCTCTAAATACTCAAGACGAATTAAGAATCGTTGAAATAAAGGATATTGTAAGATGCGAAGCTGATAGCAACTATACGACGTTTTATTTCAATGATAAGTCAAAAATGGTTGTCACCAAATCCTTGAAAGAATACGACAAAATACTAAGTCCATTGGGATTTATACGCAGTCATCAATCACATCTGGTCAATACTCTTTATATTGAGTCTTTTCAGAAGGCTGATGGCGGATTTTTACTGCTAAATGGCAACCAAATGGTGCCTGTATCTGTTAGAAAACGTAGTGAAGTGATGGAGATACTAAAATCAATAAAGTAAACACTAAAGAAAAACTTTTTAAACCTAAATTATTTTACCCAACATGACAAAACAAGAAGTAATTGACAGATTAAAGGACGGAAATGGAAGATTCGTTCAAGATAAATTAGATGGTAAACTACAGGACAGTGCAAGAAGAGATCACTTGGTCTCAGGTCAGCAACCATACGCGATCGTACTTAGTTGTGCGGATAGTAGAGTTGTACCAGAATTGGCTTTTGATACTGGGCTAGGAGAAATCTTTACAGTGAGAGTTGCTGGTAATGTTGCCAACAGTTCGTCTGTGGCAAGTATAGAGTACGCTGTTGCTCATTGTGGATCAGAAGTTATCGTTGTGATGGGTCATCAAAGTTGTGGAGCTGTAACAGCTGCCATTGCAGGAGGTGATAACGGACCACACATCAACCATCTACTTGAGCATATCTCGCCTGCCATCAGTGCAAGTGGAGCAGATGCACCAGTAAATGATGTAGTAAAAAAGAATGCCATCATGGTAAGAGATGAGCTTGTTTCTAAATCAACAATTATTGGTGATGCAGTAAGCTCAGGAAAAGTGCAAGTTGTGGCTGCGTACTACAATCTTGACAGCGGTAAGATAGACTTCTTATAGTCTTTACCACCCAAAAACGCCACTCTGAATAAAAACTAGAGCCATGTAAGGAGTTATTACTCTTTGGATGGCTCTTTTTTATTGATTCTCGCTCAAGGCAAATATAAAAACTCAAATTCCACCTACACTTTCTCAAAAAACCACCACACTTCCCCATTTGACAGTACATCCTCTTTGATTCCCACCCATCTTTATAGTGTTAATTGATTATTACACAACCAAAATATAGCAACTATGAAAAAGATGATTTTAATTTTAATCGGATTGGTAATTTTTACTGCAGACAGCTTTTCAACCAACCCAGTAACCGATGAAGAAAAACTAATGTCTGTCGTTGCTGGCTCAGGCTTAAAAATGAGAACAGCGCCAAAACTAAGTGCACAGACCATCAAGGTCATTCCTTTTGGAGATATGGTTTTTCCAGTGATTGATACAGCCATGACTGAAACTGTTGAAGACAGAATCGAATGGATGGAAGGAGAGTGGATCAAGGTTGAACACATGGGAGACCAAGGATACGTTTTCAATGGCTTCCTAACCCACCTGCCTGTTCCACAGTTTGACTTTGAGCTTACATACGAGGATATGGACTTGGTATCACCATTAGAGTCTTACGTATCATACAGATTTGATAGAGATGGAGAACCTGTTATCTACGACAACAATGACGAGATCAAGATGGTAACCAAGTATGAAGGAGGTCATAAAAAGACAGAAATAGAAGATGCCTTCATGTACCAAATCAAAGTAGTCTTGAATGATACAGAAATTCATGAAGCATACAACTTATTGAAAGGAATGTTACTCACCGGATACGAGAAAACAACCTATGAACAGAATGCAGTATTTGTAGAAAACAAATACGGAGAAATCAGCAAAATAAGAATCAATATAGACATGCCAATAGAGATCAAGCAATTGTCTGGAAATCAAGTGCAGATCAGGGTGACGAACTATAGCTATGGACATTGCGGATTATAAATAAACTACGTGGTTATGTTTTTCGCAAGCCACAGCAAGAATATCAGAATCGTTCCAAACCTAAAAGGGTGCTCCAAAAGTGGGGCATCCTTTTTATAGTTAAAGCTTGTTTTCTCACAGCTCAGTATTGGGCATAAAAAAAACCCACTCACGTTTGAGCAGGTTTATTTTTTTGAATAATTTTCAACACCCTTTGGTTATAAGACAGAATATTCACCCCTTACCCCTATGTGATGAATGCTTTATATTCATATTTTATTCTTTCTATGTGTAATTGCTTGGGCTTCAAACACACGCCTTAACTTCGCTACAAAAATTCCTACTGATATATTTTTAGCACCTCAGTATTGGGCATAAAAAAAACCCACTCACGTTTGAGCAGGTTTATTTTTTTTGAATAATTTTCAACACCCTTTGATTATAAGACAGAATTTTCACCCCTTACCCCTATGTGTCGAATACTTTATATTCATATTTTATTTCCTATATGTGTAAACAATTGTGCATCATGCAAACACTATAGTTTCTCTCTAGATAAAATTCTAGAGATAGCTTTTAGCACCTCAGTATTAGGCATAAAAAAAACCCACTCACGTTTG
>CALFDU010000110.1 GCA_937950315.1 uncultured Saprospiraceae bacterium
TTCATTAGGCTATACACAAGCGGAGGATATCAATAATTTAGTCTTTGATTTCAACGAATCCTTTCGAAATGACACCTACTTTGGTGATCAAATGCCAGAGTTACATGTTTTACATGGTGTAAATATCGGTTTCCGATGGAAATATGATTTTATTTCTTTTGAATTGGCTTGGGAACTGATGAATCGCACAAGAGAAGCGTTGGGTGAAAATAGCCAAGATCAGCTTTTCCAGAAAACCATATTCTTTAACATCAATAGTTACACAGCTGGAGTAGAGTCAAATTTTGGCAATTTAGGATTGGGCTTGGCAGTGGGTTTTAGAAACTTAGCCATTAAAGAAGAAATTGCTGCAACCAATAAAAAACGATCATTCCTAGAAGAGCGTCAATATTTTCTAAAGCCTAGTTTAAGTATCAATTTGATCGGCAACGAAAGCTTAGGTCTTTCGATCAAACCATACATTCAAATTCCATTTAGTACTTTCGGATTAGATCCTTTGTCACAGGAATTTGGATTGGGCGATACAGGTGATTCTGAATCTCTATTGATCGGTGGCGTCAGTTTCATCTTTTATAATGGCGCTCAATAGTTGGCTAACACACAAATCTTCTCAATGTAAATTGCCTACCATTTTACATTTCAAGAAAAAGAAATGCAGCCAAGTGTTAAAGTTGTTGTGTTAAAATCATATATATAATTTTTATAATATATGCTTAATACACGCTTCCGCAAATGTCTACATGGATAAGTCAAAAAACGAACAAAGCTAAGTTTGAAAACTCAAATCTATCAGAATTAAATTTCGTCAAAGTTTCAATAATGAAAATATCACCTGCATAAATTACGTGATATTCAAATTGGCAAACTATTGTTTTGCAATTAATAAAGATTCATCTTTGCGTTCACAAACAATAATTACATTAATCATTTAATTTTAACGACTATGTTTAAGAGAAAATTCAGAAGAACTTATTTAGTGCCTGCTCCATCAACTCCTGTTTCAAGAACGATGTAAGAGTTTACTAAATACACGAAAATAAATAAGCTTTCTACTGTAGTGGTAGGAAGCTTTTTATTTGTGCTTTCTTGAAAAAATCAATCAATGTACTGCTCGATCAACTCTTTTATGCGCCCAACTGCATAATAAGGAATGTTGAAAAGTCGGAAGACTTTTTCACTCCTTGTAGTTCCTTCATCGATTAAAAAATGATTGGCCAATAAGCGGATGCCTTCAGCATGATCACTTCTATCAATATACTCATGTAGTGAACGCAATCGACCTTTTGCACCTGACTTAACTTCAATCGGAATTAGCTTGGTCTTATATTGGATGAGAATATCTACTTCCGCATTTGAATTGGCTTTTTCTCTTGTCCAAAAAACTGGTACATAGGATAATCGCCCTGAACGCGCAATAAGTTCTTGGACCATCATATGATTGGTAATGTAACCCCTATATAAACTATTCAGATCCTTGACACCAAGCAAAGAAGCCTGGATACCTGAGGCATAATTCAAAAGTCCTGTATCAAGAAATTGAATCTTTGGCTTCCGCTTAAAATTTGGAGTCAGAGGAACAGTGGTATCTGATGTGGGATAAATCAATCTTATCAATCCCGCCTTATCCAATTTTCTAAATGCTTCCCCCACATCTCTTGATCGATACGATGAATTCCCAAACCCTTCAAAACTTATTCGGTCTCGCACAGCTGGAGCTGTTGCTATGATGTGTCGCAAAATTTTTCGCTCGCTTTGATTCTTTCCGTATTTCTCAATATCGTTGACATAATTATCCCAAATCGAACTATACACTTTTTGTAAAGAGCTTACATCTTTTCCATTTTTTACATATATAGAAACTACTTCGGGCATTCCTCCTATGATGATATATCTATTAAATAATTCAAGTAGTTTATCATGGGCAAGGTCAGACATCGGCACTTGCAAATAATATTCAAGGGCTTTGTTCTCTCCCAATGCTTCAAGGAATTCTTCAAAGTCTAAAGGAAAAAGTTGAAACTGCTCTATTCTTCCAACAGGAAAAGAAGGAACATCCTGTATTGAAAACTCCAACAATGAACCAGCAGCAATAACATCCAATGCTGGAAAATCTTCATAGAAGTATCTAAGTAGGGCTATGACCTCAGGCACCTCCTGAATTTCATCAATAAACAATAGCGTTTCACCGGGAATAAATTCAGAAGATTTTTCCAACAAAATTTTATCAAGAATCAATTTCACATCATCCTCTCCAATAAAGAATGATGCATCCTTAGACCTTTCGAGATTTAACGATAGGAATTGCTTGTAGGACTTTCCAAACTTTTCGACCAATGTGGATTTTCCAACCTGTCTGGCCCCTCTCAATATGAGCGGTTTATTACCCTTTGATTTACCCCAATCCAATAGAGCCTTTTCCGCTTTCCTTTTAAACATGTAACAAAAATAGGGGTTTTAATCCAATTTTGTAACAGATACAGGGTTAATAATTGGATATTTTGTAACGAATACAGGGTTAAATTTCA
>CALFDU010000111.1 GCA_937950315.1 uncultured Saprospiraceae bacterium
GCAGTGTGAATCCCGTTCCAGTTATTGATCCATTTACTCTGAGTCTATGGGTACTACTAACAGTTGAAAATCCAAATGAAATGTGGCCTGTAGTTCCATTACCATTTAAAAGATATTGACCACCAGATAAAGCTCTTGCTAAAACAAAATTTCTAGATCTTGATCTAATTTGAAAATTAAAGTTTTCATCAAATACAAAACCTGCTTGTGATCCTCCTCCAATTAACATAGCCGCTCCATCAGTTCTGTTAAAGAGTGCTGTAGCTGATGCTGAAGTTCGCTCAGAAGTAAAACCCTCAGATGCCGCTATTCCTGCGTACGAAGCTTCACCTCCTGATTCAGTCCAAACACCACCTCCACCACCAGCAGAAGTTAATGAAGACCAACTGCCTCCAACATAACCTTGTAGGTCTGATCCATTATATCTAATAGTACCTGCATTGGTATTTGTTGTATTTCCAACTTTAATTCCACCATCTACATCCAATTTCTCAGTAGGCGTACTTGTCCCAACACCAACGTCTCCATTAGGTGCAACAACTTTAATTTGTCCAAAGGACATTGTAGCGAAAAGCCCGAAAGCCAACACTGCCGCAATAGTTTTAATATTTTTCATTTTTATAATTTTTTGTGTTTCAGAGTTCTATTAAAGATCGTAATTAAATATAGAAGTTTTTTTAACTACTCCACTAATCTAATACAAATAATTGTCCAAATTTCATGGTTTTCCACTATAAATTTATAGTATGTCTGTTTGATTGCTAAAATTTTGGCAAACAGTTAGACTTTTTGATCTTCAATCTACTTTAAAACGTGTTAAAGTTTAATTGGTTATAATTCTATGTGACCCTTTGGCCCCATATTCCATAAAAGTTATGTCACTATTTTTTAATAATTTCCTTAATTGCTTCTATTTCTGCTCTTAATGCGTCAATTTCACTCTTTTGAGCCTCAATTACCTCTTGTTGTTCCTGAATTGCTTCAATCGCAATTACTCCCAATGCTGAATAATCCATTGTATACAATTCCTCTTCTGTGTCACCTACTTTCCCTACACTTACTACTTCTGGGAAATATTGAGCAATATCTTGAGCAATAAAACCTAAGTAATCCTTATTCTTACCGTCATTCTTAAACTTATATACACTTGGTTCCAATTGCATCACTTTACCAAGAATATTATTAAAAGCTCTAATATCTTGTTTCCTGTTTCTATCTGAAGTTGCACTATATGTACCACTTGCAGGATCAAAATGACCAACGGCTGTGCCTTGATGATACAACTCTAGATCTCCATTTGAATTCACAACATACATAGTCCAAAATTCACCGTTAGCCGCTTCATTTTCAATCGCAAAACCATCATCAACACCTGAACCTAACGCATGCTTTAAATTTACATCAGCTCTCTCAACTGCTGTTCTAATATTCACTTTGTTCAAACTGTTACGGTTTAAATGCATTGCATCGTCATTACAATCAATCTCATTTCCATCCATCAACAAAGTTTGAGTTCCACCAGCAAATACACTCGTAATATTCAATGCAGCAACTGTCCCGGTATTCTCTGATCCTAAAATAGTAGTACCTTCTGTTGCATCTACCGAAAGCCTGTTTGTTCCAGAATTACCGTTGTGATAGAAAATATTGAATTTATCTGTAGTACCACCTGCTCCAGCCAATGTCCAGAAATCAGAAGATGAACTAGAAAATTTAATTCGTGCAAAATCATTAGCACTAGCTTCTTCTACATTTATATGTGGTAAACCACTTGCACCTGAAGTAGAATTATGTACTATGTGAAATTCTGAATCAGGTGTTGCAGTTCCTAAGCCTAGTTTCCCATCAGATGCTAAATACATCTTATAACTTGACCCAGTATAAAACCTCATTTCTCCACCATTTGCACCAAGATCCAATCGTCCATCATTATGCGACTGGATAAAACCTCTGTATGTTGCATTCGCATCAGGATAAAATGATTGCCACACAGGAGCAGTCACTCCTACATCATTTCGCAATGCAAATGTATTTCCTCCATTACCGACAACATCAAGCTCCTGAGCTTGAGATACTGCCATCAATGAAAAAAATGCAATTGCCATAAAACTTGTTCTTTTTAGAATACCAGAGAATATCCTTTTTTGTGTTTTTAAATTTAAATTCATTTTTAAAATTTTTAGGGTTAATAAGTCCTCTATTCTGCTTTCAGCATTAGACAACTTTCTGAATATTTATGTCCATTTGAAAATGAATTTATTCCTAAAAATTCCTCATTTCCTAACTTAAATTCAGATACCTAAAAAAATCATCATTTATGATTAGTGATTAAATATTAATATTCAACGGTATCCCCAAAAACCTCAAAAATTTCCTCATTTATTTCTATTCTAAGGTAAGCCCAAACCCTATCTAATTCTGATTAAATACCTCATCGACTAATCACAATGTTTAAGTGGTCAATTTGACCTATTAAATGGTTTCACCTTGCAAGTCTCAACCTAAGGACACGAAATCATCATTGTGGTTAAGTTTCCACTATCATCTACAACAATTCTAAAGCACAATCCACCAGATGATTTCAAAATAACTCCATTTAAGGAGTTTTCCACATAAACATCTCCATCTGCTACATGTAACTTTGCTTGAGGAGAAGCTGTTCCTAAACCAACATTCTCATCATCATTTACTCTTAATGCAGGCACAGTCCCGGTAGACGTTACAATATTTAGCGTTGGATTAGTCCCAGTTCCTTTGACCATTAACTTCGCTCCCGGAGTAGCTGTTCCAATTCCTACATTTTCATCATCATTCACTCTTAATGCAGGTTCAGTTCCACTAGTCGTTACAACATTTAATGTCGGATTAGTCCCAGTTCCCTTTACCATTAACTTTGCTCCCGGAGTAGCTGTTCCAATTCCCACATTTTCGTCATCATTAACTCTTAATGCCGGTACAGTTCCACTAGTCGTAACAACATTCAAAGTAGGATTAGTACCTGTTCCTTTTACCATCAATTTTGCTCCTGGCATTGATGTACCAATCCCAACATTTCTATCTTCATTTACTCTCAACGATGGATCCGTAGAACCATCTCCTGGAGATAATACATTTAATGTAGGCGATCCTGTCATTCCGACTACCATCAATTTTGCTCCCGGTGTCGCAGTTCCAATTCCAACCCTCTCATCATCATTCACTCTTAATGCCGGCACAGTTCCACTAGTCGTAACAACATTCAAAGTAGGATTAGAGCCTGTCCCCTTTACCATCAATTTTGCTCCTGGCATTGATGTACCAATCCCAACATTTCTATCTTCATTTACTCTCAACGATGGATCCGTAGAACCATCTCCTGGAGACAATACATTTAATGTAGGCGATCCCGACATACCAACGACCATCAATTTTGCCCCCGGGGTCGCAGTTCCAATTCCAACCCTCTCATCATCATTCACTCTCAATACGGGTGTTGTCCCCATAGATGTAACAACATTTAAAGTAGGGTTTGTACCTGTTCCTTTTACCATCAATTTTGCTCCTGGCATTGATGTACCGATCCCAACATTTCTATCTTCATTTACTCTCAATGATGGATCTGTCGACCCATCTCCCGGAGACAATACATTAATAACTGGAGATCCTACATCACCTACAACCATTAATTTAGCTCCAGGCATTGATGTACCGATTCCAATCTTTCCATCATTTTTAGCATAAATTGCCAACTCATTTGAAGTCCCCATTACATCTAATTGCTGAGAAAATAAACTCATTGTAAACAAGCATAACGTCATTGAAATAACTATTTTTTTCATTTTATAATCTTTAGATTAACAATAATCCAAAGCTACATTCAAGAGCACTCAATTTTTGTGACTTACATCACAACAACTTATATTCTATGAGTGTTTGCAATCTCAAAACAGAATACAATAAGTTTGATTTACAATAACTCAAATATCTAGAATGCCAACAAGCAGGACAACCTCATATAATATGAAAAAACAAATTCACTAAAAAAGGGGATACAATGCACTCATGAAAAGTGCTTATCTAATTTGATAATAATAAATGGATAATCAATTCGTAGAGCTCGACAATATGTCAGACATCCAGTACATGTCTTCTTGAGGGAAAAATTCAATCATCGACCTTAAACTTTTAAAATGCTTCAACTTTACATCTACTTCAACTACGTCATAATCTGAAATCAACTCTATCTTTAAATAGTCATCATAGGCATGTGAGACTGGTCCATAATACATAAACCCAACATTAGGATGATCTATTAAGTTATTCGTTTCAAAAAGGGAAACTCGTTTAATCATAGAGGGAATTTTGTCTAAAAAGAATCCACAATTGCTTATCAAGGTCTTTGTGTAAGAGCCTTTAGCAAAACTCCATCCTCTAAGCAATAGATATTTATTATCAATAATACAAGCATGCTCTATATTATAACTAATATTGGTTCCAAAGTTCATACTTCTTCCCAAAACCAATTTTTTGAAATTTCTCCAAATCTCATAGACTGACTCTTTCCTACTTGCTCGATAAAGAGTAACGACATTCTTAGGATGAATTATATTGATCAACTTAGAATAAATACGTAATGGTTTAAAATTTAAACAAAATGGAAGCCACTACAATAATTCCTTAGAAAGATACTAAAAATATGCATTTTCACTAAAAATATCTATTCGCGAACGAAATTATAACGTATCATACCCGTCCTTGAAAATAAAATTCAAGGTATTTTATGCAAATCCTCAATTAATTTTCTAAGAATTAAACTGCATAGAATCCGTTAATTTTACCTTTTACAAGCCTGTTTACACCAAATAATTCATTTCTTTGTATTAAAATTTTTCATAATATGAAGATTACTGTGGTAGGAACAGGATATGTTGGACTGGTTTCAGGAACATGTTTCGCAGAAACAGGCAATAATGTAGTGTGTGTGGATATCGATGAGGCGAAAGTGAATGATATGAAAGAAGGGAAAATCCCTATTTATGAGCCTGGACTTGAAGCATTATTTGAAAGAAATATTGAACAAGGCAGACTTACATTCACCACCTCATTGAAAGAAGGTGTTGAACATGGTGACATTATCTTTCTTGCACTACCCACCCCTCCTGGAGAAGATGGGTCTGCCGACCTTAGTTACATATTAAAAGTAGCAGAAGACATAAGTAACATCGCTACAACATATAAAGTAATTGTAGACAAAAGCACAGTCCCCGTTGGAACATCTGAAAAAGTAGAAGCCGTTTTAGCCAAAAACTTAGACGTTAGTCTTTTTGATGTAGTATCAAATCCTGAGTTTCTGAGAGAAGGCGTTGCTGTTCAAGATTTCATGAAACCAGACAGAGTAGTTGTAGGAGTTAGCTCTGCTAAGGCAGAAAAATTCATGAGGAAACTCTATGAGCCTTTTGTAAGACAAGGTAATCCCATCATTTTTATGGATGAAAGATCTGCTGAAATGACCAAATACGCTGCCAATTCATTCTTAGCAACCAAGATTTCATTTATGAATGAAATTGCCAACCTCTGCGAACTTACCAACGCCAATGTGGATAAGGTGAGAAAAGGAATTGGAACCGATACTAGAATCGGAAAAAGATTTCTTTTTCCTGGTGTTGGCTATGGCGGATCATGCTTTCCAAAAGACGTAAAAGCACTATATAAAACAAGTCAAGATCACAAATACGACTTTAAGATTCTTGATGCAGTTATGAATGTCAACGCTGATCAAAAATTGATCATTGCCAATAGAATCATATCTCATTTTGGTCAAGATCTTTCTGATAAAAAAATAGCAATTTGGGGGTTATCGTTTAAGCCGTCGACTGATGATATTAGGGAAGCACCTGCTTTGTATACCATCGATTTATTGCTCAAGGCAAATGCAAAAATTTCAGTCTATGATCCAGAAGCAATGGAAAACGTAAGAAAAATATATGGCAACAAACTACATTATGCCAAAGACCAATATGATGCATTAAAAGATTCAAATGCATTGGCCATTATGACTGAATGGAATGTATTCCGCACTCCAGATTTTAAAACAATAAAGTCTAATATGAAAAGTCCATTAATATATGATGGAAGAAACTTATTTGAAAATTCGGAAATGGAAGAAATGGGTTTTGTCTATAGCTCTATAGGTCGACCAAAATCTTCTGTGAGAGATTAAAAAAATCTTTTGGTTCAGATTCTAGCTGACATTGTCACATCGACAATAATTTTATGTTATTTGCCTAACCACCCGATTGTTAAAATGCATTTATCCAAGCTACTAAAAACTTAACCGAGTATTTCAATGAAGGTCCGTGGTTTAAAACAGGTCCTGGACTCATTACACAGACATTTGCGCAAGCGATAGTAAAAGAGAAAAAAGATTTAATAAACATTAACTCAAAATTCAAAGTCTTGTCACAACAAGAGTTAAGAAAATACGTCCACCAACACCTCCCTCTACCTTATAAGACATCAAACAAAAGCTGGTTCAATAAGGCCTATCGAACAAAACTTAAGTAATTAACTTTGTAATTTTTTTGATTTATTGGATTACCTTAAAACGTTCAATTAGTTTATTGATAGATTAACTTTACTAAGTACCTTTAAGTTGAATACAAAGACATGAAAAGAATACTAATAACAGGTTGCGCAGGATTTTTAGGATCACATCTTTCTGACAAATTTTTAAACGAAGGTTTTGATGTTATAGGAATGGACAACCTTCTGACAGGAGACATGGATAATATTGCTCATCTTATGAGTGAAAAACATTTTACTTTCTATCATCACGATGTAAGTACGTTTGTACACGTTCCTGGCGAATTGGATTATATTCTTCATTTTGCTTCACCAGCTAGCCCCATTGATTACTTAAAGATGCCAATCCAAACACTTAAAGTAGGTAGCCTAGGAACACACAATTTATTGGGTCTTGCTAAAGCTAAAAATGCATGTTTACTAATCGCTTCTACCTCTGAGGTATACGGTGATCCCTTGATACATCCTCAGACTGAAGACTACTGGGGAAACGTTAATCCGATCGGCCCTAGAGGAGTTTACGACGAAGCCAAAAGATTTCAGGAAGCGATTACAATGGCTTACCATACTTACCACGGTCTAGACATAAGAATTGTAAGAATATTTAATACCTATGGACCTCGAATGAGATTGAATGACGGTAGAGCCTTGCCAGCTTTCTTTGGACAAGCAATCAAAGGAGAAGATATTACTGTATTTGGGGACGGAAGTCAGACTAGATCATTCTGTTATGTAGATGATCTTATTGATGGTATTTACAAATTACTACACAGCAATTACACCCTACCCGTTAACATCGGTAATCCAGTAGAAATATCCATCAAAGAAGTAGCAGAAGAAGTGGTAAAATTAACCAACAGCTCTTCCAAAATCACTTTTCTTGACCTGCCTAAAGATGATCCGAAAGTCCGTCAGCCTGATATTACCAAAGCAAAAGAAATCCTCAATTGGGAGCCAAAAGTAAGCCGTGCAGATGGACTTGAAATCACTTATAAATACTTCCTAAACAAAATCAAAAATAGCTAAAACACCTTATAGGTTACCTACACTAAAAAAGTAGTTCGAGGCATTTACACTATTTCCATCTTCTTCAGCAAAAAGGAAGCATTCATATTCTGACATATCCCTTTTTTAAAGCGATAGTCAAAATATAATTCATCATCAATAATCTCAGCATCAAAGTAATAGTTACTTACTTCTTCTAATGTATCAGCTATTTCGCATAAGCTCAGATCATGGGTA
>CALFDU010000112.1 GCA_937950315.1 uncultured Saprospiraceae bacterium
CCCTTCTATTTTGTGCATGCGATACTCAGAAATCAGTCGTTGAAACCGCCATTGAAACAGCAGTACCAATGGAGAAAAAAAATCCACTAACTGATGTAATTGATGGTTACCACGACTTTCAGAAAAGTAATCGCCTTGAAGATTCAGAGTGGGAAATGTTGGGTGAGGTAAAACTAGCAAATAAAAAGAAAACACTTACGGCGTTACTAGCGGAATTAAATAAAATTCCTCAAGCTGATCTATCAGAAACGGATCTAATCAACTACGAGATGTTGGAGATTCTCATGGAAGATAAACTTTTTAATCTTGAATATGAAACACATCTGATGCCTCTGAACTCTGAAGGAGGATTTATAATCGGTATGGTATACCAAACGCAAAATACCAGGCTACATTCAGATGAAGATGTTGATGATTATTTAAAGAAAATCCAAAATCTTCCAGCTTATATTGATCAAAAAATTTCATTTCTTGATAGAGGATTGAATAAAAACAAAAAACTGCCCAAAGTGGTCATTCATAATTGCATTGCGATGATTGACCAATATCTACAGACTCCAACGGAAGAACTCTTTATTTCTAATCCTTTAAAAGCTGTTCCCGAACACGCAGAGAAAGGCTATCAACTTGTCGATGAAATAGTAATTCCTTCGTTTAAAAAATTAAAAAAATATTTGTCGGAAGACTACCTGACAAATACAAAAGAAACCATCGGGATTTCTGTGAATGAAGGAGGAAAAGAATACTACGAACAAAGAGTCAGATTTTACACAACGTTAGATTTGACACCGCAAGAAGTCTATGAAACCGGATTATCAGAAGTTAAGAGAATAAGAGCTGAGATGGAGGGAATTATTGAAGAATTGGGTTATGAAGGATCCTATGCTGACTTCCTAGAATTCTTGCGAACGGATGAACAGTTTTATCCGAAAACGGAACAAGAAATTTTAAGCCATGCTGCTTGGTTGTCAAAAAAAGCAGAAGAAATTTTACCAAAATATTTTACAAAATTACCACGCCTTCCTTTTACTGTAAACCCTGTACCGGAAGCGATTGCACCAAACTATACAACGGGAAGATATTCTGGAGGATCGATGGGTAGACAGCAAGCTGGGCAATATTGGGTGAACACATATAACCTGCCAAGTAGACCACTTTTTGTACTTCCTGCTTTGACCTTGCACGAGGCTGTACCTGGTCATCATTTACAAATCTCTTTGGCCAATGAACTTGAAGACTTACCAAGATTTAGAAACACATACTTGAGTGCGTTTGGTGAAGGGTGGGGATTGTATTCAGAGTACCTAGGGAAAGAAGCAGGAATGTATACAACACCCTATGAAGATTTTGGGAGATTGACTTATGAGATGTGGAGGGCATGTAGGTTGGTTGTTGATCCAGGTATGCATTACATGGGAATGAGTAGAGATGAGGCAGTAGAATATATGGCAAAAAATACTGCATTGTCATTGCATGAGGTAAATACTGAGATAAACCGATATATCGGATGGCCAGGACAGGCAGTTTCCTATAAAATTGGGGAGCTAAAAATAAGGGAGTTGAGGAAAAAAACTGAAACCAAATTAGGAGAAAATTTCGATATTAGAATCTTCCATGATCTCATACTATCAAATGGTTCTATTCCGCTTAAAAGCTTAGAACGAATCATAAATAACTATATAAGTAATAATCTTTAACCCTAAAAATAGTACTCTTCGTAAATATACTTTTCGTTATTTATAAGTTGTAAGAATTATTTCTTATTTTGAAATTAGTCAAACAAGTTTATCATGGAACCCCAATTTCAAAAACTAACTTTAGTATTGCTATTTACAATTTTGTTTGCTTCTGTAAATGCAAATACGTTGGTAAATTTTAAATACTCAGATCTAAATCAGGTTAAAAATCAAGGCAAAAAAATTCTTGTAAGTTTCACGGCAGAATGGTGTACACCTTGCAAAATTATGGATGAAAGCATTTTCAATGATCATGAAATTGCAAGTATTATCAACGATAATTTTATTGCCATCAAAGCAGATGTGGATTCTAAAGAAGGAAATGATTGGAATGAATTATACAATGCAAATTATCTTCCGACGACCATTTTTAGTTTAGAATCTGGAAGTGAGATTGAAAGGCTTAATGGAACTCCAAGTAGAGATGATTTTCTCAATTTGTTAAAGAAAATTTTAGCGAAAGATTCTAGTCCTCCAAAAGCTACATTTGCAAAAAGCATTGAGTCAACAGAAGTAAGTAAACCAGTTCCAGCTCGCATACTTGTAAAGGAACCCGTTTCAACTACAGTTGTTACTACAGAAACTAATTATTCAATCCAATTTGGAGCATTTCATTCAATCGATGGAGCTTTAAAAAGGATTGATCAACTAAATCAGAAAGGAATTTTTGATGCTTCTATTTTTGAAGAAACTACCAATGGAATACAATACCAAAAGGTAATTTTGACAGGCTTTGCTAATAGATCAGAAGCTCATGTAGAATTGGAAAAACTTAAGCAGAAAGGCATTGATGGTTTTTTAAAAAAGATGTAAAAGGACCAAAAATAACCTTCATTTTATGTAGCTTGGTGTGAATTTAAATATAACCGATTTTACAATGCAAAAATTTAATTTACCCGTTGATAGTTACACATTAAGTGTGGAATTAAAGAATTTAGCAACGCCAGTAATGGGCTATTTCTCTCTTTGGAATGGAACTACTCGAGTTGGTGATTTTCGATTCTTAAAAGAGGGAAAAAGTCTAAGGCCACTTAGATTTAATGAAGACGATGTGCTTGTTGGAGATCTTTCTAATGAAAACAGAGATGCAATCGTAGACATCTTACGTAACGAAAAACCTTTAAGACTGCTTGCATGGCATGATGGGGATCGAGTGATCAGCATCAGACTTGCCACAAGTGATATAGATTTAGAACCAATCGGAGAAGGAGAATAATATCTCCGATCGATTCTAATTTTTATCTTTTGAGGAAACCTTAGTTTAGGACTTCCATTATATTATCTGCTAGCTCAAGGCCAATTTTTTCTTGTGCTTGCGTTGTTGATGCACCGATATGAGGAGTACAAGAAATTTTTGGATGATCTAGTAACTCTTGCCTTGGGGTCGGTTCGTTTTCGAAAACATCAAGACCTGCAGCAGAAACCTTACCGCTTTCAATGGCATCAAGTAAAGCTGCTTCATCAATGGTTCCTCCACGAGCTGCATTTAAGATTACTACACCATCTTTCATTTGAGCAAATGATTTTGCATCTAAGACTGGTGCACCTGTAAATGGCAAGTGTAAAGAAATAACATCTGCTTCGTTGAATACTTCTTCATTGCTTTTTGTTGCAACTTCATTGGTTACTGTCTGGTTACCAATTTTCTGAGTTATTTGTGCTGTAAACTTGTTCATGTCAGCAGCTACAACATTCATCCCCAAGCCGAAAGCAATTTTTGCAAGTTCTTGTCCGATTCTACCGAAACCAACAATCCCCATGGTTTTACCTTCCAATTCGAAACCTTTAGAATAACTTTTCTTCAAGCCTTTGAATTCAGAATTTCCACCTGTAGGCATTTGCCTGTTAGAAAGGTGAACGAATCTTGCCAAAGTAAGTGCATGTCCCATTGCCAGCTCTGCAACGGATCTTGAAGATGCTGCAGGAGTATTTTTAACAGCGATGCCTTTAGATTTGGCATGATCAACATCGATATTGTCAAGACCCACTCCACCACGACCGATTACTTTTAGATTGGGACAATTATCAATCAACTCAGCTCTAACTTTTGTTGCACTACGAACACAGATTGCATCGTAAGCAGGCAATTTTTCCATAAGATCAGCTTGCGGGATATTTTCCGTGTCAACGGTGTGTCCTGCATCTCTTAATTTTTGAATGCCGCTAGGGTGCATTCCATCATTGATTAATATTCTGGCCATTTGAATTTTGATTTAGAGTGCAAAGAAAATCAATTTTATTGTCTAAAACGTGAAATGAGTATCAAGAACATTGATTTTATTAGATATTGGCCAAATAAAAACATATGATAAATTTGAATAATATGTATTTAATTGATTAATTTTGCAATTATTCAAAATTTCAGTTCGTTAGAACGTAAATTAATTTAGGCATGCAATCACTTCAAATATTTCTTTTTCAGACAAAAGATGAAAAAGCGGGGGAAGAATCAGTAAATATCTTGAGTCAGATCATTGGCGACGGTGGAGCTGGAGACTTCTTAGGAATAGGGATCGTACTTATTCTTATTATTTTATCAATACTTGCATTGGCAATCTTTATTGAAAGATATGCTACGATCAAAAAGGCTGGTAAAATTGATGAGACCTTTTTAAATAATATCAGAGCAGCGGTAGCAGCTGGAAATATTGAAGGAGCGAAAAACGTGTGTAAGAATATGGACTCGCCATATTCAAGAATGGTTGAAAAGGGCTTAAACAGAATTGGTAAGCCACTTAGAGATATTGATACTGCAATTGAAAACGTAGGTAATCTTGAATTATTCAAACTAGAAAAAAGACTTTCTACTTTAGCAAGTATTGCTGGAGCAGCACCGATGATTGGTTTCTTTGGTACTGTAACGGGAATGATGCTTGCCTTCTATAAAATGTCATCAGAGTCCAATGTTACACCAGATGTATTGGCGGGTGGTATCTACCAAGCACTATATACAACAGCAGGAGGATTGTTTATCGGTATCCTTGCATTTGTGGGATATAACTTATTGGTAGCGAGTGTTGATAAGGTGATTTTCCAAATGGAAAAGACTGCCGTGGATTTCATGGATTTATTACAAGAGCCAAGCAACTAATTAAGACATGAAAAAAAGAAATAAGGTTAGTGCGGAGTTTAGTATGTCCTCTTTGACGGACATTATATTCCTATTGCTTATTTTCTTCATGCTTACATCATCAGCGATTCAGATTAACGTGCCGTTGGCGGAGTCAGATTCTAAAACGGTTGCTCCGACTGATATTGCGGTTATGATTACAAAAGATGGTGTCTACAAATACAACGGTAGAGCGGTAAGAGTAAGTCAGATCGAAGGCTTTATAAAGAAAGATGTGAACAATCAGAAAACTGATAAGGATGCAACAGTCACAATTATTGCAGAGCTTGATGTTCCTTGGGAG